>JBEANP010000029.1:0-15568 GCA_041165385.1 Pseudomonadota bacterium
ATCCAGACGGGTTAATTTCTGTGACGGTTCTCTTCACGAGCACCTTGTAGCCTTGTGAATAATTTAACAGAGGCATCCACAGTGTCATCAGCAATAGCCAGCAAAGTGCTGCGCCGCCGGCAGGCAACACCAGGCTCTTCCATATGGCTGCGCGGTGTCTGCCAACACGCCAGTGCACTAACCAAGCCCAAACTACTGTTGCAGCGAAGGCAATGCCGAAAGTCCAAAATGAAAAGCTTGCTTCAAAGCCCGGTGCTAGCCGCGCAACGTTTGCGGCTGGCTGACTGGGTATTCCGGTTTGCATCGCAATCCAGACCACCCAGATTACCAATCCGCAGCCCGAGAAAAACAACAAAGTGAACCAATCAATTAGTGCCGCTACGGACCGCTTCAGCGTGGGCAACGCAAAAGCTGCGAGCGTGGCCAACGCGGGTAGCGCCAATAGCAACGTGCGGTCGGATGAACCAGTGGTCAAAGTAGCTGCTACAGACACACTACTCAGCCAAAACGGTAATGCCAAATGCCGACTTATGTGGCGCGTGAATAGCTGATGACGCCAACGCCACACCGTCCACAAAGCCAAAGGCCAAGCGGGCCAAGTGAACCAAATCAATAACTGAGCATACCCACTCCAGTCGGCCCATTGCGCTCCAGGTAAATCAAGCTTCCAGCGCCACAGATTTAGACCATAACCCAAGGCCGCCACTACGGCGCTGCCCACAAAAAGTCCAACGCTTTGGGAATAAATGTTTCTTGTGTCGTTGACAGTGTTTTCGAGCCGTGCGCGGTCTAGGAAGTGAATGAACGCACTTCCCAAGCCCCACAATAAAGCAATGCAGGGTGCACCAGATAGCGTTAGACCGGTGATACCCAGCAGCCAAGCTAGAAGCGCGACAGTGGAGTGGTAAGGCAGTGCCGCCACACCGAAGTAAAACAACGCAGCAAACCCGAGTTGCGCCAAAGCTGGGGTTGACTCGTGTGACAGCTGTGCCAAGCCCAAACAAGCAATGAAAGCCAGCAACCCGCCATCGGCCATCGCCCGTGCGTAGCTTGCAGGCGACGCCTCACCACCAAACGCAAACGCAACGGGCTGCGCCTTGGGGCTGCGGCCTAGGTAGTAGGTGCCGTACCATGTTGCAGTGAGCGCCAAAGCCATCAGCAACCCGAAAGGAATACGTACCGCAAAGTCGGGCTCCATCCAGCTTGGAGCACATTGCATGGCCCATACACCCAACCAGTAGGGCAGAAGCGCCGCACTCTCTGATGGCGCTCCCATTAAGCTAGGTGATCCCCATTGGCTGCTACCTTGAAGCAGTTCTGTCATGAACCCCAAGACCGCCATGTCTTCGGTTTTCCAGGCATCGCGCCCAATAAAACCTGGGAGTACATAGGCCACGCAAAACAGCAGCAAAGCGAGCCGTGGAAGGCGTCTTGCCGCAGCTTGCGAAACGATGGCGGGAGTAGGGTGGTTCACGATGTCAATGAAAGGTACGAAAAAAAAAGCAGCGCGGATAACCGGGCTGCTTTTCTGGGTTTCAGGCCAACAACCTGAAGCTGGATTACTTAGCTGCGGTCTTGCCGAAACGGTTGCGGAAGCGCTCAACACGTCCGCCCATGTTGTCCACAGATTTCTGTGTACCGGTATAGAAGGGATGCGATTCGCTGGTGGTATCCAGCTTGATGTGCGGCAGATCACGGCCGTCTTCCATTTTGATCATTTCTTTGGCGTTAGCGCATGAACGGGTCACGAACTTGAAACCATTGGACATGTCTTGAAAACACACGTCGCGGTAGTTGGGGTGAATGCCTGCTTTCATATCTTCTCCATCAGTTGCGCTAGCCGCACCAACCTATTTCGGTGTACTTTTCGCGTAAAGCCTTAGATTATAGCCTAGCCGCCTCTTCGCATCATGTCGAAGAACTCACTGTTATTTTTGGTTGCGCGCATTTGCTTCAGCACCATCTCCATGGACTCGATTTCGTCCATGTTGTACAGGAATTGGCGCAGGATGCGGGTTTTTTGCAGAATTTCGGGCTGCAATAGCAACTCTTCGCGGCGCGTGCCGCTGCGGTTGAGCTGAATGGAAGGGAACACGCGTTTCTCGTACAGGCGGCGGTCCAAATGAATCTCGCTGTTGCCCGTGCCTTTGAATTCCTCAAAAATCACCTCGTCCATACGGCTGCCGGTGTCCACCAGCGCCGTAGCGATGATGGTCAGAGAGCCACCTTCTTCTACGTTTCGGGCCGCACCCAAAAAGCGCTTGGGGCGCTGCAATGCGTTCGAGTCCACACCACCGGTCAGCACTTTTCCGCTGGATGGCACTACGTTGTTGTAGGCGCGTGCCAAGCGGGTAATGGAGTCGAGCAAGATCACCACGTCTTTTTTCAGCTCAACCAAGCGCTTGGCGCGTTCGATCACCATTTCGGCGACGTGTACGTGGCGGGCTGCGGGCTCATCAAAAGTGGAGGCAATTACTTCGCCCTTCACGGTGCGCTGCATTTCGGTCACTTCTTCAGGGCGCTCGTCCACCAGCAATACCATCATGTGGCTGTTGGGGTAGTTGGCCGAGATGGCGTGCGCAATGTGCTGCATCATTACCGTCTTGCCGCTTTTGGGCGGGGCTACCAGCAGGGCGCGTTGCCCCTTGCCAATGGGAGCAATGATGTCGATCACACGGCCTGTGATGTTTTCTTCACCCTTGATGTCTTGTTCCAGCTTCATCTGCACTTTGGGGAACAAGGGGGTCAAGTTCTCAAACATGACCTTGTGTTTGTTGCTCTCGGGTGAGTCGCCATTGACCTTGTCGAGCTTGTTGAGTGCAAAGTAGCGCTCACCGTCTTTGGGGGTGCGTACTTCGCCTTCAATCATGTCACCTGTGTGCAGGTTAAAGCGGCGCACCTGGCTTGGGCTGATGTAAATATCGTCCGTGCTGGCGGTGTAGCTGGTGTCGGGGCTGCGCAAAAATCCAAAACCGTCGGGCAAGATCTCCAGCACACCGTCCGCAATGATCTGCTCACCCGTACGCGCCCGCTTTTTGATGATCGCAAACATCAGCTCTTGCTTGCGCATGCGTCCGGTGTTTTCAATCTCAAGTTCTTCGGCTTGTTTAAGGACTTCAGAAACGTGCAGTGCCTTGAGTTCGTTTAAGTGCATGGAGTGTGTCCCGGTGGGGGAGTTGACCGAAAAATCGGAGGTTGTGCGAAAAATCAGGGGAAATGGGGGGAGGCAAATGGGTTTGCCTTGCCGTGGAGTTCGGAGCCTGGAAACGCTGCCAGCCCTTGTCAAGGCTGGTGAACTCGCTCACATTATGACAGGAAAAAAATACAGGCTAGTCTTGCGATCTGCACCCTGCCATGGTGCAGATCGTCTTGCCGTCCAAATAGCTTGGAGGGCTTTTTAGGTTCAGGCCAGTTGCTGATCGATAAACGCGGTCAACTGGGCCTTGCTCATGGCGCCCACTTTGGTAGCCGCCAATTGCCCGTCTTTGAACAACATCAAAGTGGGAATGCCGCGGATACCAAACTTGGCGGGGATGTCGCGGTTTTCGTCCACGTTCATCTTGGCAACTTGCAGCTTGCCCGCGTACGTGGTGGACACCTCGTCCAAGATCGGAGCGATCATTTTGCAAGGGCCGCACCATTCTGCCCAATAGTCCACCAAGATGGGTTGTGCAGATTGCAGCACGTCGACCTCAAAGGTCGCGTCGGTTACGTGTTTGATCAAATCGCTGGCCATGGAAATTCCTTCGGGAGTTGCTAATACAGCTAAAGTTGCGGCATTGTGACAGAAACCAAGCTCTACCCCGACTCCGCCGCACCTATCAACGTCATAGCCAAAAGCGATGCACTTGGTGGGTTGCGCGCCTTCAATTACCCGCCTGACCACCCCGCAATGGCCCTGTGGGTACACCCCGAAAGCGGGTTGTTTGCACGCATATTGAATGAATTGACACAGCGCCAAGTGCACGTCACCAAGTGTGTCGTAGTGTTGCCCTATGCCCAGTTGTTGCCATTGGCAACGCGGCTATGGGCACAGAGTTACCCCAACGGCTTTTCGCCCCGCTTTGAGACCACTGCCAATTGGAGTGCGGCCTTGGGTGCGCCATCGCGCTGTGCCACCGACATTATGTTGGATGCGGGTATTGACACGCTCACGGCGCAGGCGTTGCTGCAACGCGCGGGCCTAGGTGCTCAGCAAGATGCATTGGCGGCCATGCTGGTGCAGTCCGCGCATCAGTTGGCACCGCTGGCCGCTGCTGCTGGGCCTGACGGCCGCGAGGCATGGGCTCAAAAAGCGCGGTTGGCTGCAGGCTTAGGTTTGGAGCCCGGCGTGCTGGCATGGGAAGCTGCCGTAGCGCGCATTGCGGTGGAGTGGGCCGCAGTATCCAGTTACGGCAGCGACGCTATTTTTTCCACGGAGCTGCGCGGGCAAGTGGATTGTCTGGTGGTGGTGCAGGGCATTAACCCTGACCCGTTTGCGCTAGGGGTGGCGGCATTCTGGGGTAACCGTGTCGCAGTGTTGCCGCTAGCGTACAAAGAAGTCGATAGAGAGGCAGACTCAGGAGCAGCGGCATCAAGGCCCCTGCAGGTGGCGTTGCACGCGTGCCTGGACTCGGAAGACGAAGCGCAGCGCACCACCGCCTGCTGCTTGGCCCATATTGAGGCAGGGCGATACCCGTTGGCGCTGGTGTCATCCGACCGTGCGCTAACCCGCCGTGTGCGCGCCATGCTGGAAGGCGCAGGCGTGCACATGCGCGATGAAAACGGCTGGAAACTGTCCACTAGCAGCGCCGCAGCGCGCCTGATAGCCATGCTGCGGGCCTGTGCCTGGAACGCATCTACAGACGACCTGCTGGACTGGATCAAAACAGTGCCCACCTGGGTTGCCCATGGCGATGCCATAGAGGCTGCACTGCGACGTGACCAGGTGCGCGATTGGCGTCATGCAGCCACTTCGCCCGCCATTGGCAAGGATGAAACACTGGTGACGGCCTGCGCCGAAATAGATGCGCTCCGAGCGCGCCTCAAAAGCAGCCGCGTGTTGCCAGACTGGTTGGGGCTGTTGCGTAGTGCCTTGCAACATTGCGGCCTGTGGGATGCGCTGCTGGCTGACGGTGCGGGTGAAAAAGTCCTGATGGTGTTGCACATGAATGAAGCTGCCAACAGTGACTGGCATGCCTTGGCAACATCTGCGCTGTGGGCGCAGCGCCGGATGGACTTGTCAGAGTTCACCCAGTGGGTGAATCAGGCGCTGGAAGGTGCCAACTTCAAGCCAGCCTATCCTGATGAGGAGCAGGTGGTGTTCTTGCCCATGAGCCAGATGCTGGCGCGCCCGTTTGCAGCGTTGGTGCTGGCTGGGTGTGACGAGGTGCGTCTGAACCCCAACACTGAGCCGCCCGGCGTGTGGACCGCCGCGCAGCGCGAAGCTTTGGACCTGCCATCACGCGATGTGCTGGAAACGCTGGTGCGCACCGCTTGGCACCACGCACTGCAAACCCCGGTGTGTGATGTGCTCTGGCGTACCAGTGACGAAGCCGGTGAAACCGTGCTGCCCAGCAGCTTGGTACAACTGATGCAGATGGACACCGACACGGCGCAAGAAGGCCAAGATCCACGTGTATTGCGGCAAGTGCAAAGCACGCCCGTGCAGCCCCCACAACCTGTGGGCGCGCAATTGCCGGTGCGCCACCTGTCTGCCAGCGCCTACGACGATTTGCGCCAATGCCCATACCGCTTTTTTGCGCTGCGCCAGTTGGGCCTGAAGACCAACGATGAGCTGGAAAGCGAAGTCGATAAGCGTGACTTTGGCGTGTGGCTACATGCGGTGTTGGGCGAGTTTCACGAAGCACTACAGATGCACATGCAGCAGGGCGAGGCGGTGGACTTGGCCCAGCGCGTGGTCATGATCGACGCTGCAGCTGCGGCCACCACAGCGTCCATGGGCTTGCCTGAGGGTGAGTTTTTGCCGTTCGCTGCAGCCTGGCCTGCGGTGCGCACTGGTTACCTGAATTGGCTCACCACGCATGAAGCAGAAGGCGCAACCTTCACCAGCGCCGAGACATCGCATTCGCAGGCATTAGGCAGCGTGTCATTGGTGGGGCGCATAGACCGCATTGATACGTTGATCGATGGCTCGGTGATGGTGATGGACTACAAAACCGAGTCGTCTGCCAAGACCAAGCAGCGCGTTAAAGACCCGCTAGAAGACACGCAAATTGCCTTCTACGCCGCACTGTTGCCAAACGACACTTTGCGCGCCGCCTATATCAATGTCGGTGAGGGTGACAACAAAACTGGCAAGGTGGAACAGCTCAATATTGTGGAGGCGCGCGATGCGCTGATCGACGGCATCCAGGCCGACATGCAGCGCATTGCGGACGGCATGCCGCTGCCAGCACTGGGCGATGGCTCCGCATGTGACTACTGCCAGGCCCGTGGCCTGTGCCGCAAAGACTTTTGGAGTGCCCCATGACCACCGCAGCTCCTGTAACCACCCCAGCCGCCTACGAACATAACGGCGCGCTGGTAGAACGCACCCGCTTTTACGAGATTGCCTGCAACCCCCAACGCAGCGTGGTGGTGGAGGCCTGCGCGGGTGCGGGAAAAACCTGGATGCTGGTGTCGCGCATGTTGCGTGCGCTGGTAGAGGGCTGCGCGCCGCAAGACATTTTGGCCATCACGTTTACCAAAAAAGCCGCAGGCGAAATGCGCATGCGGCTGCAAGATTGGCTGAAAGAATTTTCAACCGCGTCTGACGCCAAACTGCGAGACGAACTGAAAATTCGCGGCATGGCGCAGCCCGCCACACCCGAGAAAATCAACACGCTGCGCGGTTTGCACACGGCGCTGTTACGCAGTGGGCGGCCAGTGCAAATCCGCACCTTTCACAGCTGGTTTGCGGCCCTGCTGCGCAGCGCGCCTTTGGCCGTGCTGCAAGAGCTGGGCTTGCCCCTGCACTACGACCTGCTGGAAAACGATGCCAAAGCCATTGCGCTGGTGTGGCGCAGGTTTCAAACCCGTGTGGCGCAAGACGCAGCGGGTCATGCCGACTACCTGGCCGCCGTGGCCACCTTTGGCCGCTTTAACGCGCACAAAGCGCTGGAGTCGGCGTTGTCCAAACGGGTGGAGTTTGTGCTGGCTGATGTGCATGGCGTGGTGGATGCTTCGGTGAACCACTTCACTACCCAGTTCCCAGAATTTGCGGGCGCGAATCAACCCTGGGACCATGTAGCGGCACCCATGGTGCAGCAGCAATTGTGGGACGCAGCCAAGCTGCTGGGGGCCAGCAAGTTGGCAACGTGTTTGGATGCTGCCAGCAAGCTCGAAGCAGCCTTGACAGCGGGTGACGCCCCAGCAGTGTTCGATGCCCTATTTACCCAAGCAGGCAAGCCCCGCAAGTTGAGCGACAAATTGGCTGGCATTGAAACCGTTCGCCAAGCACAAGACGTGTTGATCAAGGTAAAGCAAGCCCAAGACCAGCATGAAGCCTGGCTGCACCAGCAGCGCATGGCCCGCCTGGCGCGGGGCTTGGTGGAGGACTACGCCGCCCTCAAACGCGAGCGCGGCTGGATTGACATGGGTGACCTGGAGCGTGCCGCGCTGGTGTTGATGTCTGACCCCACGCTGAGTGGCTGGGTGCAAGAGCGGCTGGACGCGCGCGTGCGCCATTTGCTGATTGACGAATTTCAAGACACCAACCCGCTGCAATGGCAGGCACTCAAGGCGTGGCTGTCGGGTTACGCGGGCGCGGGCTACGCGCCTAGCGTGTTTGTGGTGGGCGACCCGAAGCAAAGTATTTACCGTTTCCGCCGCGCTGAGCCGCAGGTGTTTCGTGCAGCCAAAGCGTTTGTCCAACACGGACTGGGTGGCGATTTGCTGAGCTGCGACCACACCCGGCGCAACGCGCCGCCCATCATCAACGTGGTGAACGCCGTGATGCAGCAGGCGCAAGACGCAGGCGAGTTTGATGGCTACCGCAGCCACACCACCGAGTCGGTGTCACAGGGCCAGGTGTTCAAACTACCGCGCTTGCTGCGCGAAGACAAAAGCAACGCCGATACCGAAGTTGATGCAGATGACACAGCCTTGGCTTGGCGCGACTCGCTCACCACCCCGCGCTTTGAAGCTGAAGAAACCCGCAAAGTGCTGGAATGCCGCCAGGCCGCGCACTGGCTGGCGCAGCACATGCAGGCCACTGGCTTACAACCCAAAGACGTACTGGTGCTGGCCCGCAGACGCGAGCGATTGGGCTTGATGCAGGCCGAGCTGGCTGCATTGCATATTGCCGCGCAGCAGCCCGAGAAAACCGAGCTGGGCGATATGCCCGAAGTGCAAGACATCGTGGCCTTGCTGGACGTGCTGGTGTCGCACCGTCATGACCTGTCGCTGGCGCGGGCGCTGAAGTCGCCGCTGTTTTCAGTCAGCGACGCCGACCTGGTGCAGCTGGTGTTGTGCCAGCGTGCCATGCAGGCAGCGCGTGACAAAACCGATGTGGTTGCGTGGTGGGATGTGCTGCAAAGCGCGGCACAAAGCACCGAACAAACCCATTCCCCGAGCCTGCCCCCGGCGTTGACGGCCATAGGCACCACACTGGCGATGTACAAGCAGTGGGTAGACGCCTTGCCCCCGCACGACGCGCTCAGCGCCATTTACGACCATGGCGATGTGCTGGCCCGCTTTGCGGCTGCCGCGCCCGATGTGCTGCGCGACAGCGTGTTGGCCAATGTGCGTGCTTTGTTGAACGCCGCACTGTCGATTGACGGCGGGCGCTACACCACGGCGTATGCGCTGGTGCGCGCGCTGCGGGCGGGTGGCATTGCCGCCCCGGTGCGTGCGCAAGCCGGTGCGGTGCGACTGCTCACCGTGCACGGCGCCAAAGGGCTGGAAGCGCCGCTGGTACTGATGCTCGACACCGATGGCGAAGGCAATAAAACCGAAACCATGGGCGTTCTGGTGCAGTGGCCGGGTGAAGACGCTTACCCGAAACGGTTCGTGTTTCTGGCCAGTGAATCGCACCCACCTGCGTGTGCTGTGGATGCGCTGGCTGAAGAGCACACGGCACGCCAACGTGAAGAACTCAACGGCCTGTATGTGGCGCTGACCCGCACCCAGCACACGCTGGTAATCTCCAGCGTGCAGCCGCATCGGCAAAACCCTGGCAGCTGGTGGCTGCGGCTGGAGGCTCTGGCGGCGGATGCGCCTACACAGGCGGCGCAAAACGTGCCTGCATTTACCGATGCATGGGGCGACAAGCCAGCTACCGAAGCAGGCACTTTTACCCTAAAAATATTGCGAAATTGGCCTGCAGCCCCCGTGTACCAGGCGCAGACAGCTACTAAAAGCATAGCAACTTCAGCTGCCGTGCAAGACGCAGTAGCGCCCACCGATAGCCTGGATTCGCGCATTGGCCAGGCCATGCACCGCCTGCTGGAATGGGCGCAGCCGGTGGCGGGTGGTGTGTTGCCAACGGCCTTTGCTGCGGGCAGTGTTGCCAGTGTGGCGCGTGCGTTTGAGCTGACTGAGCCCCAAGCCCAAGCTGCTGCTGCCATGGCAGGCAGCATTTTGCAAGGGCAGGGCAGTTGGGCGTGGGATGCTGCGCAACTGCTGTGGCATGGCAATGAGGTACCCTTGACGCGTCAGGGGCGGCTATTGCGCATCGACAGGCTGGTGCAGCATGCGCCCACCGGTCAGTGGTGGGTGCTGGACTTCAAGTCCACCGCCCGGCCCCACGACCAACCTGAGCTGCTGGAGCAGCTTTCCACCTACCGCGAATCTGTAGCCCAGGCCTACCCGGGCCACACGGTGCGCGCCGCATTTTTAACAGCGCAAGGCGCTTTGATTGAACCCTGATTGCATGAACACTGATTCCACTAACTCGAATATTGTCGCCATCGTTGGCGGCGGCCCTGCCGGCCTGATGGCAGCCCAAACGCTGCAAGACGCCGGCTACGCCGTGCACCTGTATGACGCAATGCCCAGCGTGGGCCGCAAGTTTTTACTGGCTGGCAAGGGTGGGCTCAACCTCACCCATTCCGAAGGCGCAAACGCCTTTGCGGGCCGCTACGGCGCGCGCCGTGGCGCGATTGAGACGCTGCTGCACGGCTTTGACGCCACCGCTTTGCGCGAATGGGTGCATGGCCTGGGTGTGGAAACCTTTGTTGGCTCCAGTGGCCGCGTGTTCCCCAAAGACATGAAGGCCGCGCCGCTGCTGCGCGCGTGGCTGCACCGCCTGCGCAGCCCTGCCGCGATAGCCCCTGATACCAACAAACAAGGCGTGCAGTTCCACATGCGCCACCGCTGGACCGGCTGGGCTGCAGACGGCGCGCTCACGTTTGAAGCGCCCCAAGGCAGCGTGCAAGTGCAAGCCCGCGCCACTGTGTTGGCATTGGGCGGCGGCAGCTGGGCGCGCTTGGGGTCTAACGGCGCGTGGGTGCCGCTGCTGGCCGCGCGCGGCGTGGCCGTGGCACCGCTGCTGCCCAGCAACTGCGGCTTTGACGTGCAGGGCGGCTGGACCGAATTGTTTAGCAGCCGTTTTGCGGGCCAGCCCTTCAAGTCAGTCGCCATGCAATTCACCAACGCGCAAGGCGATGTTTTCTCTCGCAAAGGCGAATTCATTGCCACTGCCACCGGGGTGGAAGGCAGCTTGGTGTACGCCGCATCCAGCCTGCTGCGCGACGAAATAGCGCGTACCGGCCACGCCACGTTTCACCTCGACTTGCTGCCCGATGTGTCTGCAGAGAAAGTGCTGACCGAGGTGCGCCACCCACGCGGAACGCGCTCGCTCTCTAGCCACCTGAAAAGCCGCTTGCACTTGGAAGGCATCAAGGCCGCCGCGCTGCATGAGGTGTTGAGCAAAGAGGCCTTTAACGACCCCCTGCAACTGGCCACCGCCATCAAGGCGCTGCCCATCACACTGCAAGCCGCCCGCCCGATTGACGAAGCCATCAGCAGCGCCGGTGGTGTGCTGTTTGAAGTGCTCACCCCCGGCCTGATGCTGGAGCAGCTGCCCGGCGTGTTTTGTGCCGGTGAAATGCTGGACTGGGAAGCCCCCACAGGCGGCTATTTGCTGCAAGCCAGCTTTGCCAGTGGCAGGCAGGCGGGGGTGGGGGCTATGGGGTATTTGCAGGGGTGACTTCGGCATCGCACCCAAAGCGGATAGTCGCAATAGTGCCGAGCGGATGTTCAACGACGCCAAGAAAATCAAGAGCTTTGCTCAGGACGGCGTAAGGAAATTAGCTACTTCGTAAGATTTTTGACCCATGGGGCGATAAATTTCTTAGCCAAAAATCTATCAACAACAACAAGCAAGGTTATGGCTGACAGAATCGCGAAGAAGCCGTAGGTAGCAGGTGAGGTCGCTTGAAAAACAACCTGGATCAATATGAATATAGGAAGATGGACTAGATACAGAGGGTAGCTGAGGTCGCCCAGTAAATTAAAAACTTTGCATAAACGACCGGACAGTTGGATTCGATTTGAAAGCAGGATGATCGCAACCGAGAAAATATAGGTGACCAATGCATAACGGCCCGATATGTAATAGGGTGACGTAGCCACAGCAATGGACCCTGCTGCAAGAGATAACATGACCCACAAAGACTTTCCTTGCCAGAGAAAAAAACCTGTGATCCAAGGCCACGCGTAAGTGAGCGCGGCAAATTTTGTAAGCATCGTGTATGCGATGCCAAGGTCGTCTCTCCGAGGCAAAATAAAACTCAGCAGTGACAGGACGACCACGATGCCCGCTAATGCGCTGTATTTGCGGGCTCTTTTGGCGCACAAATAGTAAAAAAATTCAACGCTGATTGACCACGCAGGACCATTGAAAGCGACCGTCTTCACAAGAAACATTTGAAGCAGTAAAAAATTCCCCACTGCTGCAATAACACCTTCAGTCTCAAATCGATGATGTGAAACTTCTACTACGCCCCCCTGCCAAATTTCCAACGCAACTGTAAACAGTATGCAAGTGAAATAAAGAGGATAAATACGCAAAAACCTTCGCTGTATGAATCCGTCCTCTTTCGCAGATAAAGAGGCGTGGATTGAATATCCCGACACAAGCAAAAAGCCAATCACTGCAGACTTGCCATCCAGTGACCATACCAGCTGAAGCCAGGCGGGAGTTTCAGGGATAAACCAAACTAAATGGGTTGCAACCACAATGAATGCTAATAAAGCACGGAGAAGAGCCAGGACAGCCCACTGCGAAGGAGTGTTGGATTGCATCACTTTCATTTTTTCGCAGCAGCCGGGCTGATTTCAGTTGGTCGAGGCCATGTGATGTGGGTGGTATCCATCGGCCAACCATGGTTATCACACACCATGGGTATCTTGCGCATCAAGTAGAGGTACGCGATGCCCAGACAAGTCTTGCTGGCGCCATGCTGTATTCCCGCGTTTTTGTACACCACGATCTAGCCCCCCACTTTATTTTGACATTGAGTGTTTACCGACCTTACTACATCTTGTGTGATTTTCAGGCGCCATCTAAAGGTAATTTAGACCCTGACCCGCCTCGTTGATTCTTTTGCAACGCTAGATATCTGCGAATATATTTGACCCATCTTGAATTTTTATCGAGTCTATTCCCATAACCGCCACGGAGTCATCCTATGCAAATCACCGTCGAAACCCTTGTAAAAGCCCCCATCACCAAGGTATGGAGTGCTTACACCACGCCAGCGGACATCGTGCAGTGGAATGCTGCGTCGGACGATTGGCACACCACCAAGGCCAGCGTTGATTTGCGGGTGGGCGGCATTTTTTCGTCGCGTATGGAGGCCAAAGACGGCAGCTTTGGATTTGACTTTGAGGGCACCTACACCAAGGTGCTGCCCCACGCCCAAATCGGTTATGCCTTTGGGGATCGCACCGGGGCGGTGGAATTTATCCAAGGCGCAGATGGGGTGACGGTACGCGTCACCTTTGATGCTGAAACCCAGCACCCTCTGGAGCAGCAGCGCCAAGGGTGGCAGGCTATTTTGAACAACTTTGCCAGGCATGTTGAAAAGGCCTAGGCACTATTCGCTGTGCAGCACCATCAGCACATTCAATGCATTCACCCAGCAATTTTGCTATTAAATAGATAGCTGATTACGCATATTCCATGGGCGTTACAGGGTAATTTTGTATTAAATTTTGCCATGCTGATCAAACTGGGGGGTGGTGGGCAACAACATCCCGGTGTTCTTCATACAAGACGCGATGAAGTTCCCTGACCTCATCCATGCCGTTAAGCCCGAGCCTGACCGCGGCATTCCGCGCAGCCTGCGCATGATGCAGGGCTTCGGTGTGCACACCTACCGGCTGATCAATGCGCAGGGCGAATCGCACTTCGTCAAGTTCCATTGGAAACCCAAGCTGGGCACCCATTTACTGGTTTGGTACGGGGCGGCCAAGAACTCTGGTACCGACTCTGATTTTTATCGCCGCGATTTATCGGGCGGATTACCCACTCCCCTAACAGTTGACGCTGGTGTGTTGCCACTGTGACGCCCACTGGGCCAACAAGCCTTCAATGGTTGGGTTGGTGTTTTCAGCGGAGTCCAACCCCAACACCGCCCCGGCCCGCGCTAACGCATCCAGCGCCGCTCGCGGCGTGGACGTGCCAATTGCCAATGCTCCGTTCTGCTTGGACAGCTTCTCGCCATTGGCACCCAGCACCAGCGGCGTATGCAGGTACTGCGGCGTAGGGTAGCCCAGCGCGCGCTGCAGCAAGATTTGGCGGGCGGTGTTGTCGGCCAGGTCTTCGCCGCGCACCACGTGGGTAATGCCCTGCGCGGCATCGTCCACCACTACGGCCAATTGGTAGGCGAACAGGCCGTCGGCACGGCGCAGTACAAAGTCGCCTACCTCAGACGCCACGTCTTGTTGTTGGGGGCCTAAGCGCCTGTCAGTCCACTCTATTTTTGCTATTGAATTAATAGCTATTAAATCAATACTGACGGGCGCTAGCGGTCTATTTTGTATTAAATTCAGTTGTATGGTTGGTCCGATGGGGGTGGTAGCAGAGCGCCATGCTCTGCCCAGCTTGCCCTGCAAGCCATGGCGGCAGGTGCCGGGGTAGACCAGTTCGCCGTTGCGGGGTTTTTCCAAGCCCGCGCTTTGCAGTGCGGCTTCGATGTCTTTGCGGGAGCAGGCGCATGGGTAGGCTTGGCCCAGGGCTATCAGCGTGTCTAGCGCGCTTTGGTACAGCGCGGTGCGCTGGCTTTGCCAAACTGGGGGTGCATCGGGGTGCAAGCCACAGGCGGCTAACTGGGCCAATAGGGCGTGGTCGGCACCGGGAATGCAGCGCGGGGTGTCTACATCTTCGATGCGTACCAGCCATTGGCCGCCGTGGGCCCGGGCGTCCAGCCAGCTGGCCAGCGCCGCCACCAGCGAGCCCGCGTGCAGCAGGCCGGTGGGCGATGGCGCGAAGCGACCGATGTAGCCGCTCAAGCGATGGCTAGTGCGAGTTCCAGCCCGGACACAAACGCATCTTCCACGCGGTGGCCCAGGCACCAGTCGCCGCACACGCCCAGCCCAGTTTTGGCATCCCACAGGTGGCTGGTGCCCAAGGGGCGTTCGGTTTTTGCGTACATCCAGCGGTGCACATCGGCGTGGGCGGGTACGGCGCGAATGCCGGTTACTTCCGAGAACGCTTTGATCAACTTGGCGGTGACGCGCTCAGCACTGTCTTGCAAGTGCTCTTGCGACCAGGCGGCGCTGGCCTGCACGGTCCAGCGCTCCACAATGCCGCGGCCGGGTTTGCTGGATTCGCGGGCCAGCCAGGCAATGCGGTGGTGGGTGCTGCGGGCAGCGCTCCACTGCGGGCCCAACGTGGTCAGGCCGGGTTGTACCGCTTGGGGGAAGGCCAGCATCAGCGTCCAGCAAGGGGCCACGGTCACGTTGGCAGTTTTCTTGGCCAGTGTGGCGGCCTTGGGAGTTTTGCTCAGCAGTTCTTGCGCTTGCGGGCTGGGGATGGCCAGCACCACTGCGTCAAAGCCGCCATACACATGGCTGCTGTCGTCGGCACCGGCGGTGCGCAGCTGCCATTGTTTTTTGTTGAGCTGGTCTTGCTCAATAGCGGTGACTTTGGTTTGCAGTTGGATGCGGCCCGCGTCTTCCAGCGGCTGTGCCCATTTACGCGCCAAGGCATTCATGCCGGGCTTGGCCACCCAATGCGCCTCACGCGCGGGCAGGCCGGCTGCGGCCACGCGGCCATGCGAGTCCAGCACTTGCACGGTGTTGGCACTCCAAGGACGGCACACGCCGGGGCTGGTTTGCAGGGCCAGCGTAAAGCGCGGGTCGCGCACAGTGAAATACTGCGCGCCGTGGTCAAACGTACCAAACGGGCTATTGCGGGTGGACATGCGCCCCCCCAGGCCATGGCTTTTTTCAAACACAGTGACTTGGTGCCCTGCCTGCACCAGCGTGCGTGCGCAGGTGATGGCGGCAATACCGCCACCGATGACGGCAATGTGTTTGGATTCATTCATGGGCGTGGTCTCCAGTTTGTTGTAATGATGTCTTTATACACGCTTATCGCGGGCCAATCCGGCACTAAATTCCTCGGTGATTTTCTAAA
>JBEANP010000030.1:0-15450 GCA_041165385.1 Pseudomonadota bacterium
AGACTGGCGCGGCGGCCGTGGCATTCTGGAAAACATCATCCCCAGCAGCACTGGCGCAGCCAAGGCCGTGGGCGTGGTCATTCCTGAGCTGAACAAAAAGCTCACCGGTATGTCTTTCCGCGTGCCCACCAGCGATGTGTCCGTGGTGGACCTGACCTGCGAACTCAACAGCCCTGCTACCTTGGCTGAAATCTGCGCGGAAATGAAAGCCCAGAGTCAAGGCGCTTTGAAAGGCGTGCTGGGTTACACCGAAGACAAAGTGGTCGCCACCGACTTCCGCGGCGAGACCTGCACCAGCGTGTTCGATGCTGACGCATCCATTGCGTTGGACGGTACCTTCGTCAAGCTGGTGAGCTGGTATGACAACGAGTGGGGTTACTCCAACAAGTGTCTGGAGATGGTGCGCGTGGTGGCAGGAAAATCTGGAGAGCAGAAATGAAATTTCTGCGCTTTACCGATGTGATTCACAGCGGCTTTGCCGCCAACAAACGCGTCTTCATCCGCGCCGATCTGAACGTGCCCCAGGATGATTCTGGCGCCATCACCGAAGACACCCGCATCCGCGCCAGCATCCCCTGTATCGAGATGGCTTTGAAGGCCGGAGCCGCGGTCATGGTGACCTCGCATCTGGGCCGACCCACCGAAGGCGCGTTCAAGCCCGCAGACTCCCTGGCCCCGGTCGCCAAGCGCATGGGCGAGCTCATGGGCCGCGAGATTCCCGTCATTGCCAACTGGACTGACGGAGTATCGGCCCTCCCCGGCCAACTCGTCATGCTGGAAAACTGCCGCGTCAACAAAGGTGAAAAAAAGAACGACGAAGCCCTGTCCAAGAAGATGGCCGCCCTGTGCGACATCTTCGTCCACGACGCCTTTGGCACTGCCCACCGGGCGGAAGCCTCCACCTACGGCATTGCCCAGTTTGCCCCAATAGCCTGTGCGGGCCCGCTCTTGGCCGCCGAGATGGATGCCATCTCCAAAGCCCTGTTGGCCCCCAAGCGCCCCTTGGTGGCCATCGTGGCCGGCTCCAAAGTCTCCACCAAGCTCACTATCCTTAAAAGCCTGGCCGACAACGTCGACCAACTCATCGTCGGTGGTGGCATCGCCAACACCTTCATGCTGGCCGCTGGATTGAAGATTGGCAAAAGCCTGGCCGAACCCGATCTGCTGGACCAGGCCAAGGCGGTCATTGAAGCCATGAAAGCCCGCGGCGCTGCCGTTCCCATCCCTACCGATGTGGTCACCGCCAAAACCTTCAGCCCCGATGCCGTGGCGACCGTGAAAGCCGCGACCGATGTCGCCGATGACGACCTGATTCTGGACATTGGCCCCGAGACCGCGAAAGCCCTGGCGGCCCAGTTGATGAAAGCTGGAACCATTGTCTGGAACGGCCCGGTGGGCGTCTTTGAATTCGCCGCCTTTGAGAACGGCACCAAAACCATTGCCCAAGCCATTGCGCAGTCCAGCGCCTTCAGCATTGCGGGAGGCGGTGACACCTTGGCTGCGATCGCCAAGTACGGCATTGAGGCGCAAGTGGGTTACATCAGCACCGGGGGTGGGGCGTTTCTGGAGGTGCTGGAGGGGAAGACGTTGCCGGCGTTTGAGGTTTTGCAAAAGCGCACGCAAGCGGATTAAACCGCAAGGCACGAAAAAACGCTACATATTTGATAGCTTCTTGCGCATATGGCACGGGGGCTAGAGGTCTATTTCATTTAAAACCAGGAGATTCTTATGGCTTTTATTTCTCTGCGGCAAATGCTCGATCACGCGGCTGAAAACGGCTACGGCGTGCCCGCGTTCAATGTCAACAACCTGGAACAAGTGCAGGCCATCATGGAAGCAGCGCAGGCCACCAACAGCCCGGTCATCCTGCAGGCCTCTGCCGGTGCCCGCAAGTACGCTGGTGAAGCGTATCTGCGCCACATGATGCTGGCGGCAGTCGAATCGCACCCCGATATTCCAGTCGTATTGCACCAAGACCACGGCACCACACCAGCCGTGTGCCAGCAGTCGATTCGCTCAGGCTTTACCAGCGTGATGATGGACGGCTCCTTGATGGGCGACGGTAAGACGCCCGCCAGCTACGAGTACAACGTGGATGTGACCCAGCGCGTCTGCGAGATGGCGCATGCCGTGGGCGTGTCGGTCGAAGGCGAATTGGGTTGCTTGGGCAGCCTGGAAACCGGGGATGCGGGCGAAGAAGACGGCATTGGTGCCGTAGGCAAACTCAGCCACGACCAGATGCTGACCGACCCCGTGCAAGCCAAAGACTTTGTCGAAAGAACCGGCGTGGATGCGCTGGCCATTGCCATTGGCACCAGCCACGGTGCCTACAAGTTCACCCGCAAGCCCACGGGCGATATTTTGGCGATTGACCGCATTGCGGCCATCCATGCGCAGATTCCCAACACCCACCTGGTCATGCATGGCTCCAGCAGCGTGCCGCAGGAGTGGTTGGCCATCATTCGCCAGTTTGGTGGCGACATTAAAGAGACTTACGGTGTACCGGTGGAAGAGATTCAGCGCGGTATTCAAAGCGGCGTACGCAAGGTGAACATCGACACCGATATTCGTCTGGCGATGACCGGTGCCATGCGCCAAGTGTTTGCCCAGCAACCCAGCGAGTTTGACCCGCGCAAGGCGCTGATTGCTGCGAAAAAAGCCGCTGCGGACATCTGCAAAGCACGTTTTGAGGCGTTTGGTTGTGCGGGTATGGCCAGCAAAATGAAGCCCATCCACCTGGACGCCATGGCTGTGCGCTATTCACGATAACTTTAGTTTGACTTAAATCAGTTTCTGGTTATATTTGCATCCAATTTTTTACTTAGGAGACAATATGAAATTCGTACAAGTTGTGGTGGGCGCTGCGGTGTTGATTTCTGCACCAGCATTTGCAAGCAAAGAACTCGCTCAAAAAAATGCTTGCCTGGCCTGCCATGCCGTGGATAAAAAATTGGTTGGCCCCGCCTTCCAAGAGATTGCCAAAAAGTATGCGGGGCAAAAAGATGCTGAGGCCATGTTGATCAAGAGCATCAAGGCTGGTGGCTCTGGCAAGTGGGGCCCCATTCCCATGCCTGCACAAGCTGCCTTGAGTGATGCGGATGCCAAATCGTTGGCTACCTGGGTCTTGGCTGGCACGAAGTAAACCACCCCTGTTGCTGTTGTAAAAAAAGCCCGCGGGCTTTTTTTACGCAAATTTTTCCAGAAGCCGCGCGGACCGTTCAACTTGAAGAATAGCCTCTTCATCCGTCTTGGATTCGTGCACCGCTTCAATCAATGAGCAAGTCATCATCCGGTAGAAAGCCTTGTCCATGGCCTTGCGCGTGGCCGACATTTGGGTGGCAACCTCTTCGCAACTGCGGCCGGACTGGATCATGTCCACCAGACCACGAACCTGACCTTCAATGCGGCGCAGACGGTTCACCATATCTTTTTCATGCTCGCCTCGGTAACCCTCGGCCGAACTCAGGGTGATAACTTTTGCGTTGGCATCGGGTGTCGGGGTGGCTTTTTTAGGCATGGGGTTGGATTCGTATTGGCGATAACCAAGTGTGCCAGATTCGAGCCTTAGTTACTATCCGAAAAAATTACCATACCGGGATGGGTATAGGGTTCTCCCCTATTCCCCTGGGGGTATATTTTTTATAACATTCATGCACACCAAGAACAAGCTCTTTGAAGCCGTTCTTCGATGTCGGGTCTTATTACTTATTTGGAGCTTCCATGCGTTTTTTTACTCTATCGATTCGCACGGCAGCACTGGTGACTGCGGTTTTTCTTACCGGGTGCGGCACAGTAAGCACAATGGGTAAATTAGAGGAGGGCGCGGGTGCTGAAGCCAGCCGTATGTGGGATCGCTGGGTAGAAGCCGATGGAGATATTGCTGTTGCCACCACTTGGGAGCGCAAGGTCAAGGCAGGCGTAACTGGCGACGACATCGAGCAGATACTGCGCAGCGTTGCTACAGAGCGGAACATGAAAGAAGTCGGCATTCTGCCGCTCTCCAAAGAACTCGAAGCCAGGACGGGAAAGAAGCAAAAGTTGCTCACGGTCTACTCCTTCTGCACGCCCTCCACGGCCCGCGAAATGGTGGACTTTAGTCCCCACATGGCGGCCTATTTGCCTTGCCGTGTTTCGGTGGTCGAAAAAGAAGATGGCTTGTGGCTTTACACCCTCAATATGGACATGATGGTCAAGATGGGGCGCAAATTGCCCTCTCCCCTGAAAGAAAACGCGTGGGCAGTTCGCAGCACGATTTGGGAAATGATGGAGCGTGCTTCCAAGGGCGAGTTTTGAAATCAAGTGACGGAAATAGGCCCAGACTGAAGTAACCCTAGGGTTCATCACCTTGCACTTATTTAAGAAAGCCGTTAACGTTTTTGCATGAAAACTTTGAATGCATTGGTGGTTGTTTGGGGTTGGTTTTGCTGTGCAGCGGTTGCTCAGGTGCCTTCTATTTACCAGGATGCTGACCTCAAGCTGGGTGAAAAACTGATTGCCGAAAACAAGTGTGTTGCGTGCCATGCACGCAACGTGGGCGGAGACGGATCGGCCATATACCGGCCGACGGGAAAGATCAATACGGCGGGCTACTTACGGGGAATGGTGGAGAGTTGCAATATGCAGCTGAACTTGGGTCTGTTTCCAGAAGAGGTAACGGCGGTGGCCGCTGTACTGAACCGGGATCATTACAAGTTTAAGTAAGCGTGCGTTAGTGCCTGGCGCGTAATGGTGAAGTCAGATCAGTGATTCATCATATATCAGTATATGCGAATATGATTGTTTGAAGATTGAAGGAGACAGTGTGAAACAAGACGACATCAGCTCTGGGCGCATACGCAAAGCGCCAGAGAATTTTTTAAACCGCGAAGGCATTAAAACTGTTTTCGCCGAGGGCAAAAATGGCAGGCGCGATTTCATTCGCTCTGCTTTTGCGGCTGCTGCTGCAGGTGTGGCCGCACCAGTAGCGCTTGCGCAGGGGAATCCAGTGCCCAAAGAGGGTGGTGACCCCAATATTTTGACGCTGCCTGAGCACGCCATTGGCTTGGGGCAAAGCGTAGTTACCGATGGGTATGGCAAACCATCCAAGTTTGAAACCAATGTGCAAAGGCGTCAAAGCCCGGGCCTCACGCAAACCAACCAGGCATCGGTTTCCTTTGCGCCACTTCAGTCGCTTTTCGGCATCATCACGCCAAGCGGCCTACATTTTGAGCGCCACCACCAAGGCTGGTGGGACATTGACCCTTCCAAGCACCGCTTCATGATTAACGGCATGGTGAAAACACCAAAGGTTTTCACCATGGATGAAATCATGCGCCTTCCTTCGGTTTCACGATTTCACTTTATTGAATGTGGGGCCAACACAGCGGCAGAGTGGGGGAACGTGGCAGTACCTACCGCCCAGTACACCCACGGCATGTTGTCTTGCAGCGAATTCACAGGGGTGCCACTGATTGCGCTGCTGGAGATGGCAGGAGCAGACCTGAAAAATGGAAAGTTTGTGTTGGCAGAGGGAGGCGAGGGGTCTTCCATGACACGTACCATCCCCATGGGCTTGATCACGTCGGGTGAAGTCATCGTGGCGTACGGCCAGAACGGTGAAATGCTGCGTCCAGAAAATGGGTACCCGCTGCGTTTGGTGGTGCCAGGCGTCCAGGGCGTGAGTTGGGTGAAATATCTGCGTAGGGTAGAAGTGGGCGACAAGCCCTATGCGACCAAAGATGAAGCGATTCATTACATCGACTTGCAGCCTGACGGCTTGCAGCGCCAATACACCAATATCCAAGAGTGCAAAAGTGTGGTGACTACGCCTTCGGGGGGGCAGGTTCTTCTGGACAAAGGCTTTTACAACATCACGGGTTTGGCCTGGTCGGGCAAAGGCAAAGTCAAGAAAGTAGATGTTTCGGTTGATGGTGGCCGCAATTGGCGTCAGGCGCGTTTGGAGACGCCTGTGCTCTCCAAGGCATTAACGCGTTTCAACATCGATTGGGTTTGGGATGGCAAGCCCGCCATTATTCAAAGCCGCGCCACAGACGATACGGGCTATGTGCAACCCACCTACAAATTGTTGCGTACCGTACGCGGTACGCGATCGATTTATCACAACAATGCCATTCAGTCATGGCTGGTTCAGGAAAACGGCGAGGTGAAAAATGTTCAGGTTTCGTAATGCAGCCATTGCCGCTGCGATGCTGGCCACGGCTGGCCTGTGTGCAGCGCAAGCAGATTCAAAGTATCCCGGCATTGGCCGCACGGCCACGCAGAAAGAAGTAGCAGCTTGGGATATTGACGTGCGCGCCGACTTCAAAGGATTGCCAGCAGGATCGGGCTCGGTAGCCAAAGGCCAAGATATTTGGGAAAGCAAGTGCGCCCACTGCCACGGAGTCTTTGGTGATTCCGGTGAAGTGTTCAGTCCCATAGTCGGAGGTACTACGGCCGAGGATGTGAAATCCGGCCGGGTCTCCAAGCTGACGGACGCTACCGCAGGCCGTACCACCTTTATGAAAGTTGCCACTTTGTCGACAGTGTGGGACTACATCAATCGAGCCATGCCATGGACTGCACCGAAGTCACTCACGACGGACGAGGTGTACGCCGTTACTGCTTTCCTGCTCAACCTAAGTAACGTGGTCCCCGATAACTTTGTGTTGTCAGATAAAAATATTGCCGAGGTGCAGGCCCGCATGCCCAACCGCAATGGCATGACCACGAAACATGCCATGTGGCCCGGTGCAGAGTTCGGTGGCACCAAAAGCGCCGATGTAAAAAATGTGGCGTGTATGAAAGACTGCGTTACTGAGCCCAAAGTAGCGTCATTCTTGCCAGACTTTGCCCGCAACGCACATGGCAACTTGGCCGAGCAAAACCGCATGATTGGTGCCCAGCGCGGTGTGGATACCACCCAACCCGAGGGTAAACCTTCGACAAAAGCTGCTGATATGCATGCAGGTATGGCCATGGCGCAAAGCGCGCCGACTGCACCCGGAAAGCCAACGGAAGCCGCTAAGCCCGTCGCTGCAGCGGGTGGGGCTGACGCAAAAGCTGCCATCGCTTTGCTCAGCAAATACACGTGCGTGGCTTGCCATGGCGTAGACAAGAAAATTGTGGGCCCGGCGTTTACCGACATCGCAAAAAAGCATGCTGGCAAAGTGGACTACCTTGTTGGGAAGATCAAGGCGGGTGGCGCGGGAGTTTGGGGGCCTATCCCTATGCCTGCACAAACTATTCCTGAGGCAGATGCCAAGGCCATTGCTGCATGGATTGCAGCGGGCGCACCGAAGTAACCCCTGTGGAATGCCCATTTCCTCTTAATTAACCTCACGGAGAATCACTATGCAAACTCGCAGAAATGCACTTAAAAAATCCGCTGTTGTGGCGGGCCTACTGGCCTCCACAGGCCTGTTTCCTCAATTCGCCTTTGCATTCAATAAAAATGCATTTGACGCGAAGTCTGTGCAAGACACCTTGAAAGCACTCGGTGTCGGCGCCCTAGTAGAGAGTAAAGACGTTTCCATTACCGCCCCGGACATTGCTGAGAATGGTTCGGTGGTACCCGTTGGTGTTGCCACAACTTTGGCGGGTGTGAAAAGTATGTTGATCATGGTGGAAAAAAACCCTGCTACTTTGACAGCTTTGTTCAACGTAACAGACAGCGTGGAGGCAGCATTTTCTGCACGGGTGAAGATGGGTCAGTCGTCTGATGTTTATGCTGTGGCGGTGATGAACGATGGCAAGGTGCTGTACACCAAGAAGGAAGTGAAAGTCACGCTGGGTGGTTGCGGCGGTTAATTTTTACGCCAGACTTTAAAAATTTTTCAAATCAGATTAGGAGTTCAACATGGCAGATCCAATGCGCATTCGTGCCCAAGCAGCAGGTGACAAAACAACCGTTCGTGTTCTGATGGCACATGAGATGGAAGGCGGACAACGCAAAGACGCTTCAGGAAATATCGTTCCCGCTTGGTTCATTCAGGAGGTAACAGCGACCCACAACGGCAAGCCCGTATTGACGGCGGAATGGGGACCTGCAGTCTCCAAAAATCCATTCTTGCAGTTTGTTGTAAAGGGTGCGAAGGCCGGCGACAAGATTGGCGTGAACTGGAAAGACAATCGCGGCGACACCCGAAGCGATGAAGCGACAGTGTCTTGATCTTAACTGACAGTTCAGTTGGAAGGGGAAGTGCAAGCTTCCCGTTTTGTCGTTTTTCATTGGCTATCTGAAGAGGAATAAATACATGAGGAAGACAAAAACAATCGCCCTAACTGCATTGCTTCTGCTCGCAGTTTCGTCCGTATCGGCACAGAAGAATGCGGCGGTTCAGTCCATCGAAGAATACCGGGCCATGCTTCAAGACGGAAATCCTTCAGAGCTGTTTGAAGCGAAGGGTGAAGGTCTTTGGAAGCAAAAACGAGGTCCTAAAAACGCTTCGTTGGAACAGTGTGATTTGGGCAAAGGGCCAGGCGTTTACAAGGGTGTTTTTGTCGAGTTGCCAAAATACTTCCCTGACACAAAACGCGTGCAGGACTTGGAATCCAGGCTGCTGACATGTATGGAAACCCTGCAAGGTATCAACACTGCTGAAATTGTGAAAACGCCCTTTGGTAAAGGCGAGCAAAACAACGTTACTGCACTGGCAACCTGGCTGGCTGCCGAGTCCAAGAGCATGAAGTTCAACTTGCCCCAGCAGCATCCGCAAGAAAAGATAGCCTTTGAAGTAGGCAAACGACTCTTCTTTCAACGCGGGGGCCCCCATGATTTTTCATGCGCCTCTTGCCATGGTGAAGCGGGCAAGCGCATCCGCCTGCAAGACTTGCCACAGCTGACCCAAAACCCAGGAGATGGCATAGGGTTTGCGGCTTGGCCGGCTTACCGTGTCTCCAATGGACAAATGTGGGGAATGCAGCAACGCTTGAACGATTGCTATCGACAGCAGCGGTTTCCTTATCCAGGTTTTGGCAGTGATGCCACGATAGCGCTGGGTGTCTATCTGGGGGTCAATAGCCAAGGATCCAAATCCGTAGCGCCCGCTATCAAACGTTAAGGCAGGAGACAACTATGCATAAAACTCCGTTTTTCGCCATTCTTTCTGCAGTATGTGCGGTGGCCTTGGTGCAGGTATCGGTTGCAAACGCGCAGCAGGTGAAGCAGGTGAAGCAGGTACAAATTGACAGCAATAGTGCTGTGTATGATTTTTTTACCAGCGAGGCCGTCAAAAGTTCGTTCAGAGACGAAGGCCTTGTCAAGGCAGCGATTCTCAATACAGACCAGACCAACCGTGCTTGCAGCGCGGCAGACGTCGCTGGCAAACCACTGGACAAAAAAACTGCTGCGGCGATTGAGCAGATCAATTTGAAAACCATTCAGTGGCCTGCCAATGGAAAATTTCTGGGTGACTGGAAAGAGGGCGAAAAAGTAGCCCAAAGCGGACGTGGCTTGACCTTCACCGATGGTGCCAAAACGGTTAATGGCGGCAATTGCTACAACTGCCACCAAATCGACAAAAAGGAAATTTCCTTCGGTACCATTGGTCCCAGTCTCTACAACTACGGCAAGATTCGTGGAGTGACAGACCCCGCGAGCCCTGCGGCCAAGCCCATCGTGGAATACACGTGGGGAAAAATATGGAACTCCAAGGCTTACAACGCTTGTTCCAACATGCCCAGGGCTGGTCACACCGGGATATTGAATGCATCACAAATTGCAGACATCATGGCCCTGCTGCTAGACCCGAAATCGCCGGTCAACCAATAGACCTTTGAGCCCAGCAGTTTGCTGGGTTTTTTTGAATCATTTTGTTCAGTGATGGCTAATATATGAATTTAACAAAACGCGAATTCTTTCAAGTGATGGGTGCAGGCACCATGGCGGGTATGGGGCTGGGTGCATATGCTGATGCGGATGCCGCTACGGCAGCCAATGGTTTGTATGACATTCCGAAGTTTGGGAATGTGTCATTCCTTCACATGACCGATTGCCATGCGCAGCTCAAGCCCATTTATTTCCGCGAGCCCAGCATCAATATCGGCCTGGGCTCGATGCGTGGGAATCTGCCACATCTGGTCGGGGAGCATTTACTCAAAGTGGCAAAAGTTCGCCCAGGCACTGCCGAAGCCTATGCACTGAGTTCCTTGAGTTATGAAAAAGCAGCCAAGCGCTATGGCAAGGTAGGTGGCTTTGCGCACTTGGCTACGCTGGTCAAGCGCATGAAGGCCAGCCGTCCCGGCGCACTGCTGCTCGATGGTGGTGACACATGGCAGGGCTCGGGTACGTCGCTGTGGACCAACGGCCAGGACATGGTGGACGCCTGCAAGCTGCTTACCGTGGACGTGATGACCGGCCACTGGGAGTTCACGTTGGGCATGGAGCGTGTGAAAGAAATTATTGAAAAAGACTTTGCGGGCAAGATTGATTTCGTCGCGCAGAACGTCAAGACGCAGGACTTCGGCGACCCGGTGTTCAAGCCCTACGTGATTCGCGAGATGAATGGCGTGCCCTGCGCCATCATCGGCCAGGCGTTCCCGTACACGCCCATTGCCAACCCGCGTTACATGGTGGCAGATTGGTCTTTCGGCATTCAAGACGAGAACATGCAGAAGATGGTGGACGAGGCCCGCGCCAAGGGCGCGCAGGTGGTGGTGGTGCTCAGCCACAACGGCATGGACGTCGACCTGAAGATGGCCAGCCGTGTGAGCGGCATTGACGCCATCATGGGTGGCCACACGCACGACGGTATGCCCGTGGCCTCCATCGTGTCCAACAAAGGCGGCAAGACCATCGTCACCAATGCAGGCTCGAACAGCAAGTTCCTGGGCGTGCTCGACTTTGACGTGCGCGACAAAAAGGTGATGGACTTCCGTTACAAGCTGCTTCCCGTGTTTGCCAACATGCTGCCCGCAGATAAAGAGATGGATGCGCTGATCACCAAGATCCGCGCACCTTACGAGTCCAAGTTGGCCGAGAAGCTGGCCTACACCGAAGGCACGCTGTACCGCCGCGGCAACTTCAATGGCACTGGTGACCAGTTGCTGGTGGACGCGTTGATGGACGTGCAGGGCGCCGAGATTGCGTTCTCGCCCGGCTTCCGCTGGGGCACCACGCTGCTGCCGGGCCAGGCCATCACCCGCGAGTGGTTGATGGACATGACTGCGACCACCTACTCTTATGCCACCGTGACCGAGATGACCGGCGAAACTATCAAGACCGTGCTGGAAGACGTGTGTGACAACCTGTTCAACCCGGATCCCTATTACCAACAGGGTGGCGATATGGTGCGCGTAGGTGGCTTGCAGTACAGCTGCAATCCGTCTGCTGGCATGGGCAAGCGTATTGACGAAATGCGCATCAATGGCCGGGCCATTGAAGCCAGCAAGAAATACAAGGTGGCTGGCTGGGCACCCGTGGCCGAAGAGGCCAAATCGGCTGGCAACAAGATGGTGTGGGACGTTGTCGAGACCTGGCTCAAGAGCAAAGGTGGAAAAATTGCGCCACGCAAACTTAATGCGCCTACGCTCATTGGGGTAACGCCAAATCCAGGGTACGCCGAATCCTGATGCTGAATCCACCATGATCAAACGCATGGCTCTCTTTGCTGCCTCGGTTACCTTTACTCGGCAAGGTGCAGCAGTGTCGATTGCGGTTGAAGTGCGTGGTTTTGCTCTTAACAAAGAGCAGGGTTTTCATGGTCACAAAAAGGCGATCGCGTCAGCGGCGATGGTTTGAGCGTGCGGTCGGTGCCCAGAGTATTGGCTCCTGATTTAGCAGAGACGCTTGCCCGAAGCAGACCGTCTCTGGATGCTCAACCACTGCTGCGATGGGGCTGCGACGTGAGTTGGGTGTACCTATAGGATAGTTTGGGGTAATTCGCTTGCCTATTTGCTTGAGGGTGGTATCCCAACGCGCGACGCTAGATGTCGCAATACTGCGGGCAAACAGTCGGGCAAATCTTCTGCAATCAGCCCTGGGCCGAAGTGGGTTGCTGCGGCACCGTGAAGCCATACTGCCGCTGCACAAGCCAGCAACGGCTCCATGCCCTGGGCCAATAAGCCAAGCACCATGCCACTTAAAACATCGCCCGTTCCGGCGGTCGCCAGAGTAGCTGGCGCATTGGTGTTGATGATGGCGCGACCATCAGGCGCGGCGATCACGGTATCGCTGCCTTTCAATATGACGATGGCCCCGCTCATTTGTGCAGCCGTGCGTGCACGCGATAGCTTGTCGTTGTGCGTATCGGTTGTGTTTTTAAATATTCGTGAGAATTCACCTTCATGCGGGGTCAGTACGCACACGCCAGTAATGGCATTGAACAGCACTTGGGGGTCTTCCTTAAAGCTTGACAGTGCATCGGCGTCGAGCACGGTTGCTCGGCCAGTGGCCAGCATTGCAAAGACACGCTCACGTGTGTTTGACCCCAACCCAGCGCCTGGGCCGATTAGTAAAGCGCAATATCGGCGGTCGGTTAGCAAATTTTGAAGATCTGCAAGTACGGCCACTGGAGCCACCATCACGCTGGTCAATGCGGTTGCATAAACCGACAAAGCGGCCTCTGGCACCGCAACGGTGGTCAGGCCTGCGCCCACTCTGGCTGCTGCTCTGGCTGCCATACGTGCCGCGCCGGTAGTTGGCCATCCACCCCAGATCAGCGCGTGTCCACGGGTGTATTTGTTGCCGGCGGCCGACAACGTGGGCAGTGTATCGGCCCACAATATGGGCGCGTTTTCGAACGTATCAGGCTTTGCTTGTTGTGCCATTGATGTTGGCGCACCCACATCTGCCACCAAAAGTTCTCCACACAGACTGCGGCCCGGTTGCAGTAAGTGGCCCGGCTTTTTGCGAAAGCCGGTCACAGTCAGTGCACACGGAACAGCACCCATGCTGATACCGGTGTCGCCCATTAAACCGCTGGGTACATCGATGGCAATGATCCCCATTTTTTGGGCTGCAGCGTTGGCAAGGGTTTGAGCTGCTTCGCCGTCCAGTGCCCGGGTCAACTCCGCACCGAAGATGGCATCAATGACCAGCTCCGCACCGTTGAGGGCCGCCGGTGTGAGCACTTCGACTGACCCGCGCCATAGGGCCGCTGTGTGGGCATCTGGTTTTTGCAGTTTAGTGCTGGGAATCAACAAGGCGACCCGAACCGGCCAGCCGGCCTCTGCCAAACGCCTTGCAGCCACAAGGCCGTCGTCGCCGTTGCGCCCGGGGCCACATAGCGCCAGAACGGGGCGGGGAGTCCAACGCTGCATGATGGCTAGCGCCACCGCATCGCCACAGTTTTCCATCAGCGCATTGGCGCTGAGTAGCGTTGTTGTGCTGTCAAGTGGCAAGGCTTATTTCCTACGACGCAGCATAGAAGCCAGTACGCCGTCCTTGAGCACAGCGTAGTAGTGAATAGCAGCAGCGGCATGTAATCCGGCAAGAGCCACAATGGCGGACAGCCCGTGAAAAGTGCGTCTGCGGCTATCGTAATGCGCTGTAGATGCTTGTTTCACAAAGTTCCTTGGTTATACGCAAGCATTGTGCATGCGCTTTGCTAACTGAAGATGAGGACACAGCCGGGCAAGGCATTCAATAGCCCCTTCGCCCCGCCAAAGTATTCCATGCAAAAGTAGCTACTCATTGAATTAGGTAGCGAGAATCAGTAGGTTATTAACCTTTCAGTCTGTCATGGCGCTATGACGCGTTTGCCCTACCGATTTGCCAGTGTCACAGACACTTCCATTCATTGGCGGTTACCACGTAACTGTTCCATTACGCCCAAACAGTTGTGCTTGTTGTATGCATCGCTGTGTTGTGTGTCTTTGGGGATTGGTTTTGCTTTTTATGCTCAGGGCGTGGCGCTTATCTTGCCCTTTGCACTGGCAGAGCTTGCGGCGGTTGGCATTGCTTTTTTTGTGTATGCCCGCCACGCTACGGACACAGAGCACATTCAAATATTGGGCCAGCACTTGGTGGTGGAGATAGAAGAAGGTGGCGTGCTACAGCGCGTGCAGTTTCCCCGGTACAGAGTACGGGTGGAGCCTCGTGCTGGTCGTAAGGCTTTGATCGAAGTTTCCGCCCACAGGCAGTCTGTGGATATTGGTCGCCACGTGCGGCCTGAGTTGCGCGCTGAATTGGCCCAAGAAATTAGGCGCGCTTTGCGGGCCTAATCGTGCGCAGCGGCCATCAGCGCTGCAAAGCCTACAAACACACCGCCAGTCACGCGGTTGAAAGTCTGCATCACCCGGGCTTGCTGCAAATACACCGACAAACGTTTGCCGCTGGCCGCATACACAAAGTACCAGCTCACCTCAATCACGGCAAAGGTTGCTAGCAACATTGCAAACTGCGGCAGTTGTGCGCTTTGCGGATTCAAAAACTGTGGAAAAAACGCCGCAGCAAACAAAATGGCTTTGGGGTTGCTGGCTGCTACAAAAAACCCTTGCCGAAATACGGCAGTGCCGTGCCCAGCACGGGAGGCAGCTTCCGGCATATCGCTTTGGGTGTGCACGGGCGCGCGCCAGCATTTCACACCCAAATAAGCCAAATAGGCAGCCCCGGCCAACCTCAGGGCCTCAAATACCGCAGGGAACGTCTGCAAGACTGCGCCCAAGCCGGCCGCTGAAATGCTCATCATGATTAAAAGTGCGGACATGCAACCTGCCATGGCGGTAGTAGCGGTCTTCAGGCCGTGGCGGGCGCTGATGCTCATGATCAGGAGCATGTTGGGCCCGGGCGTGGCTGACACCACAAAAGTCATCAAAATAAACAACCACCAAGTACTTAGAGTCATGTGTTGAAGTCGGTTAAAAAACGCAATGCGTCTATCGTAAGATCGAAGACAGTGGTTTGTACTCCAATACAGCATCCCAATTAACCCAAAAGAATGAGGATTTCTATGGCCGCCGATTCATCAAAAATTATCTATACGCTAACAGACGAGGCACCTGCCTTGGCTACCGCAGCGTTTTTGCCCGTGGTGCGCACATTTGCCGCCGCCGCTGGGGTTCAGGTGGAAAGTGCCGATATTTCTGTGGCTGCCCGCGTCTTGGCTGAGTTTCCTGAGTCGTTGACCGAAGCCCAGCGCGTGCCCAACACTCTGGCCGAGCTGGGTCGCCTGACCTTGCTGCCCAACACCAACATCATCAAGCTGCCCAACATCAGCGCCTCCGTGGGCCAGTTGATCGCCTGTATCCGTGAATTGCAAGGCAAGGGCTACGCCATCCCCGATTACCCGGAAGATCCCAAGACCGACGAAGAAAAAGCCCTGCGTGCCCGCTACTCCAAGTGCATTGGCAGCGCGGTCAACCCCGTGCTGCGCGAGGGCAACTCGGACCGCCGCGCCCCCCGTGCCGTGAAGGAATTTGCCCGCAAGAACCCCCACAGCATGGCCGAGTGGAGCCAGGCATCACGTAGCCACGTTTCGCACATGCACCATGGCGACTTCTACCATGGCGAAAAATCCATCACGTTGGACAAAG
>JBEANP010000031.1:0-15375 GCA_041165385.1 Pseudomonadota bacterium
TAAATGGGCCAGGCCATCTTGTCGTAGGGGTGGTAGCCCTGCACGGTGGGGTGAAACTTGAAGCCCTTCACGCCATACTCTTCAATCAGCTTGCGCGCCTCGCGCGCACCCATCTTGCCTTTGTGCGGGTCAATACTGGCAAAGGCCATCATCATGTCGGAGTTGGCTTTGGCGGCTTCGGCAATTTCTTCGTTAGGGATACGCCTGCGGCCCATCTGCGTTTCGGCATCCACCGTGAACATCACCAGGCCAATCTTGCGTTCGCGGTAGTAGGCCACGGTCTCGGCAATGGTGGGGCGGCGGCTGTTGTGGAAGTATTTGTCCGCTGCGCGGTCGTACTCTTCGCCATAGCTGTCAAAGGGGTTCCAGCAGCTCACTTCGGCATGGGTGTGGATGTCGATGGCGACCAGGTTTTTGTAGTCCATGAAAGTCTCCTTGTTGGGACTGGGTCTAGGGTAAACACTTAGAAAAAACTGTTTCCAGGCGCTTGTATTGATTATATTTAATAACCATAATTCAATCCAGAAAGCGAGTCCGTATGTCCAATAAAGATATCCATTTTGAACGCCAAGGCGATGAGCAGGAAGTTGCGGTCATCCGCCTCACACGTGGAGCCAAGCGCAACGCCCTGAATGATGGCCTGATTTTGGCCTTGCGTGATTTGTTTGAAAAAATGCCCAAGGGCGTGCGCGCTGCTGTCATCGATGGCGAGGGCGACCACTTCTGCGCCGGACTCGATTTGAGCGAGCTGCAAGAGCGCGATGCCAGCCAGGGCGTGTTCCACTCCCGCATGTGGCATGCCGCGTTGGAGTCACTTCAATACGGCCCAGTGCCGGTGATTGCGGCGCTGCATGGTGCGGTGGTAGGCGGTGGTTTGGAACTGGCCAGCGCCTGCCATATTCGTGTGGCGGATGAGTCGACTTTTTATGCCTTGCCCGAAGGTTCGCGCGGTATTTTTGTGGGCGGTGGCGGTGCGGTGCGCATTCCCCGTTTGATTGGTACCGCCCGCATGACCGACATGATGCTCACAGGCCGTGTGTACAACGCACAGGACGGAGAACGCATCGGTTTGGCCCAGTATCTGGTGCCCCAAGGCAATGCTTTTGAGAAGGCCCTTGAGCTGGCCAAGCGCATTGCAGGCAATGCGCCCATGACCAACTACGCATTGACCCATGTGCTGCCACGTATTGCCGACCAGCCCGCCGACCAAGGCTTTATGACCGAGGCCATGATGGCCGCAATTGCCCAAAGCGCGCCCGAAGCTAAGGACCGCGTGCGTGCGTTCCTGGAAGGCCGTGCTGCCAAAGTGCAGAAGTCCTGACCGCATACCCAAGAGACACCCATGACCACCCCCAAATTCCGTCCCCTTACGTTTGGTGTGACCCGCGTTGCCTTGACCGACGGCGCATCCGGCATGCATTACCTGCAAGCCGAGCAGCCGTTACAGGCATTTCCTGATCGCATCACCGATCGCCTGGTGCATTGGGCGAGCACGGCGCCTGAGCGCACCTTCATGGCACGTCGCGAAAAGTTGACCGATGGCACGACAGGGGATTGGAAGCACATCAGCTACGCGCAAGCCTGGACCACCGCGCTCAGCATTGCGCAAAGTTTGGTGAACCGGGGTTTGAGTGCAGAGCGCCCTGTGGTGATCCTGTCAGAGAACGATCTGGAACACGCCATGTTGGCGCTAGGCTGCTTGGTGGCGGGCGTGCCCTTTGTGCCCACATCACCCGCGTATTCTTTGATTAGCCAAGACTACGACAAACTGCGCCATGTGCTGCGCACCGTTACCCCAGGATTGGTGTTTGCTGCAGATGCAGCGCGCTATGGCAAAGCCATTACGTCGGCGGTGGGTGCTGAGATCGAAGTGGTGTTGACCTCAGGCGCCTTGGATGGCCGAGTGGTTACCCCGTTTGCTGACTTGGTAGCTACCGCCGTTACGCCCGCAGTAGACGCAGCCATGCAAGCTACCGGCCCCGACACCATCACCAAGTTTTTGTTCACCAGCGGCTCCACCAAGTTGCCAAAGGCAGTGATCAACACCCAGCGCATGTGGTGTGCCAACCAGCAGCAAATGGCGCAGAGCATGCCCGTGCTGGCACAAGAGCCTTTGGTGCTGGTGGATTGGCTCCCCTGGAATCACACCTTTGGCGGTAACCATAACTTTGGCATGGTGCTGTACCACGGCGGCACTTTGTATATTGACGATGGCAAGCCCACCCCCGCACTCATGGCGGAGACCTTGCGCAACCTGCGCGAGATTGCGCCCACGGTGTATTTCAATGTGCCGACGGGGTTTGAAGCCATTGCCAACGCCATGCACACCGACGATGTGCTGCGCGCCAAGCTGCTCTCCAGGGTAAAAATGTTCTTCTATGCCGGTGCCGCGCTGGCACAGCCCGTGTGGGACAGCCTGTACGCCGCAGAAGAAAAAGAAGTGGGCGAACGCATCGTCATGACCACCGGCTTGGGAATGACCGAGTCCGGCCCGTTTGCCATTTTTGTGACCAACCCCAACGTCAAAGCAGGTGACCTGGGTGTGCCAACTCCGGGCATGCAACTCAAGCTGGTGGACATGCAGGGCAAAACCGAGGTGCGCTACAAAGGCCCCAACATCACGCCCGGCTACTGGCGTGCCCCTGCCGAAACTGCCGAGCATTTTGACGAAGAAGGTTTTTTCTGCTCGGGTGACGCGGTCAAGTGGATTGACGAGACCGATGTGCACCAAGGCCTGAAGTTCGATGGCCGCATTGCCGAAGACTTCAAGCTGGCCACGGGCACCTTTGTGAGCGTGGGCCCCTTGCGAGCCAAGATCATTGCAGCCGGTGCTCCCTATATTCAAGACGTGGTGCTCACGGGCATCAACTTGAAAGAGGTTGGGGCCATGGTGTTCCCTACTGCCGCGGTGCGCGCACTGAGCGGCTTGGATACCACCGTGCCCATGGCCGACGTGTTGTCCAGCGCCAAAGTGTTGGCACATTTCCAGACCGTGGTGAACGATTTGGCGCGCAACGCGACCGGCAGCGCCAATCGCATCGCCCGCATGTGCCTGCTGGCTGAGCCACCCACCATTGACCGTGGCGAAGTGACCGACAAGGGTTCGATCAACCAGCGCTCGGTGCTGGCGCACCGGGCTCAAACGGTCGAAGCGCTGCACGCCGATACCCTGCACACCATTCTCAAGCCCCAGGCTTAAACCTCTGTTTTTGACGAAGCACATTGCCATGGCTAAATCCGGTTTTTTCTCTTCCTTCGCTGACGTGTGGATGCTCGACGGCGTGCGCACCCCCATGGTGGACTACTGTGGCGCGCTGGGCCACATTTCGCCTACCGACTTAGGCATCAAGGCGGCGCGTGCGGTGCTGGAGCGCAGCGGTGTTGCGGGCGACAACATCGACTCTGTGATTACCGGCAACATGGCGCCCGGCGACTTTGACCAATTCTTCTTGCCGCGCCACATCGGCCTGTACGCCGGGGTGCCGCAAGAGGTGCCCGCACTGATGGCGCAGCGCATTTGCGGCACCGGGTTTGAGCTGTTCCGCCAGGCGGGCGAGCAGATTCAAAGCGGTGCGTGCGAAGCTGCCTTGGTGGTGGGCACCGAGAGCATGACGCGCAACCCTATCGCGGCGTTCGACCATCGCACTGGCTTCAAGCTGGGCGCGCCGGTGGGTTTCAAAGACTACATGTGGGAAGCACTCAAAGACCCCGCCGCCGGCATCAACATGATCCAGACCGCGGAGAACCTGGCCACCAAATACGGCGTAACCCGGGAAGAGGTGGACCAGTTTGCTAGCGACTCGTTTGCAAAGGCGGTGGCGGCGCAAACCAGTGGTTTTCATGCTGGTGAAATTGTGCCGGTGGTGACCGAGAAGTTTGAGTTGGCGGGCTACAAAGCACGAGGTATCAAGCTGCAAGGCAAAGTGACCGAAGTGTCGCAAGACACCCATGCGCGCGTGTCGCCCGTCGAGGTGTTGGCCAAGCTCAAACCCGTGTACGAGGGCGGAGTGCAAACCGGTGGCAACAGTGCTGCGCTGGTAGATGCCGCCGCCGCCGCTGTGGTGACTTCCGGTGTCTATGCCAAAGCCTGGGCCGCACGCCACGGCAAGCAGCCGCTGGCCCGTGTGGTTGCGGCTGCCGTGGTGGGCGTGCCCCCAGAAATTATGGGCATCGGCCCGGCCCCGGCGATTCGTTTGCTGCTGGAGCGCACCGGCTTGACGCTGGACCAGATTGGCCGCTTCGAGATCAACGAAGCGCAGGGCGCGCAAACCCTGGCGGTGGGCCGCGACTTGGGCCTGGACTTGTCCAAGCTCAATGTCAACGGCGGCGCCATTGCACTGGGCCACCCGTTGGCGACTACTGGTGTGCGTTTGACAATCACGCTGGCACGCGAGCTCAAGCGCTCCGGCTTGCGCTACGGCGTGGCATCGGCGTGCATTGGTGGCGGACAAGGCATTGCACTGCTGCTGGAAAACCCTGAGGCAGCCTGATTTTTATGTCAAATAGGGCTATAGCGCCCGTGTAATATGCGTAAGCAGCTATGAAAATAATAGCAAATAGAAGTATTGAAAGTAGAAATACACCATGAATATTCAAGGACAGTCAGCGTTAGTCACCGGAGGTGGCTCCGGTTTGGGCGAAGCCACCGCACTGGAATTGGCCCGCTTGGGCGCCAAGGTGGCCGTGCTCGACATCAATGCTGCGCAAGCTGACAAAGTGGCTGCAGCCATCAACGCAGCCTATGGCGAAGGCCGTGCCGTGGCCTGCGCTTGCGATATCACCAACAGCGGCAGCCTGCAAGTTGCGCTGGACCAAGCTGCAGCGGCCATTGGCCCGGCACGCATTCTGATGAGTATTGCCGGCATTGGCAGTGCCAAGCGCGTGGTGGCCAAAGACGGCACCGCTGCACCGCTCGAAGATTTTGTGCGTGTGGTCAACGTCAACCTGATTGGCACCTACAACGTGGCACGGTTATTCGCAGCGGCCTGCGCCAAACTGGTACCTATGCAAGAGAGCGGACAAGACAACGAGCGTGGGGTGATGGTGTTTACCGCATCGGTGGCGGCCTTTGACGGCCAAGTGGGGCAGCAGGCCTATAGCGCTTCCAAGAGCGGTGTGGTGGGCATGACTTTGCCCATGGCGCGCGACTTGGCGCAGCATGGCATTCGTGTGTGCACCATTGCCCCTGGCTTATTTGCCACGCCGCTGATGAAGACCCTGCCCGAGCCAGTGCAGCAGTCGCTGGCCGCCAGCATTCCCTTCCCCCCCCGCTTGGGCAAGCCCGATGAGTTTGCGCAGCTGGCTTGTCACATCGTCACAAACGGCCACTTGAATGGTGAAGTGATTCGCCTGGACGGCGCACTGCGCATGGCCCCCCGTTAACCCAGGAATTTAAAACCATGGCCAAAACCGTCGTTTATGAAGTGCAGGTGATGTTTGGGGATTGCGACCCCGCAGGCATCGTATTTTTCCCTAATTTTTCTAAATGGATGGACGCCTCCTCACTTAACTTCTTTGTGCAGTGTGGCGTGCCTCCGTGGCGAGAGTTGGTTAAAACCACCGGCATCATCGGCACACCTCTGCTGGAGATCCACACCAAATTCATGCGCCCCGCCACCTATGGCGAAACGCTACAGATATACACCTCGGTAGAAGAGTGGCGCGACAAAGTGATTGTGCAAAAGCATGTGGTCAGGCGCGGTGATGAGGTGTTGTGCGAGGGTACAGAAACACGTGCATTCTGCGTGCGTCTGCCCGACAATCCGGATCGCATCAAGGCCATTCCCGTGCCCGCTGATATCAAGGCCCTGTGCAGCTGAGCCGTATTTTTTTTCAACCGTTCTTTCCATCAATAACTAGGAGATTTTTCATGAAATTCATTCGTACGACCCTCGCTGTGGCAACCGCTGTGCTGTGCAGCAGCGCTGCGCTGGCTGATATTAATATTGGTGTGAGCTTGGCGCTCACCGGGCCAGGCTCTGGTTTGGGTATTCCCATGCAGAACTATTTCAAGTTGTTTCCCTCCACCATTGGCGGTGAGAAGGTCAATCTGATCATTCTGGACGACGCGACCGACCCAGGTAAAGGTGCGCAAAACGCACGCCGTTTTGTGACAGAAGACAAGGTCGACATGATCATTGGCTCTTGCATTACTGCAGTTGCCGCTGCCATGTCGGACATTGCGACGGAGGCGGGTACCGTGCAACTGGCAGGCTCACCGGTTGGCCTGCCACCCGGCAAAGACGAGTGGGTGTTCCGCTTGCCCCAGTCCAACACCGTTATGGCCCACGCCATGGTGGAGCACATGCAAAAGCAGGGTGTTAAGACGGTTGGTTTCCTGGGTTACACCGATGCCTACGGTGAGCAATGGCTCAAAGAGTTCACGCCACAGGCCGAGAAGGCTGGCATCAAAGTGATCGCTGCCGAGCGCTTTGCCCGCACCGACACCAGCGTCACACCCCAAGCCCTCAAACTCACCTCAGCCAATCCCGATGCGATGCTGATTGTGGCCTCAGGCAGTGGCGCTGCCATGCCTGAGATGGCGGTGGTGGAACGTGGCTACAAGGGCAAAATTTATCAAACCCACGCAGCAGCCACCAAAGACCTGATGCGCGTGGGCGGTAAAGCAGTGGAAGGCACGTTTGTGGTGTCTGGTCCAGCGGTGATTGCTGAACAGTTGGCTGACAGCCATCCATCCAAAAAAGTTGCGATCGACTTTGTGCAGAAATATGAAAAAGCCATGGGCCCAGGCAGCCGCAACCAGTTTGCTGGCCATGCGTACGACTCCCAAATCGTGCTGGAAAAAATCATTCCCATGGCACTCAAGAAAGCTAAGCCCGGCACCAAAGAGTTCCGCGCTGCGTTGCGAGACTCCATGGAAACCATGGGTCGCACCGTGTTCTCGCACGGCATCATGAACTGGACCAAGGCAGACCACTGGGGTTACACCATGGAAACTGGCGTGATGTTGAAAGTTGTGAACGGCGACTTCAAAGTCGACTAAGCACGCTTGTGCTGAGCCTGTGTTGTGGCATGTCTGCGGCACAGGTTTTTTTCTCCAGATTCTTTTCACCCTCACGGATTCGCTATGGATTTATCAATCGCCAGCATCCTGCTCCTTGATGGCATTACCAACGGTGCGGTGTACGCCCTGTTGGGGCTAGCCACGGTCCTAGTGTTCACCGTGACCCGGGTCATCTTTATTCCCCAGGGTGAGTTTGTGGCCTACGGCGCACTCACGCTGGCCATTTTGCAAACCGGCAAGGTGCCTGGCACCGTGTGGCTGCTGCTGATCCTGGCTGCCGTCGCTGCCATGATGGACGCAGCTGCCGAGTGGCAGCGCCACCCCAAGCTGCTGCCTGCGCTCAAAGCGGGCCTGCGCACACTGGTCATTCCGGTAGCCATTTCTGGTATCACCATTCTTGTCGCACCCTCGCAGCCGCACTTGGCGATTCAGGCTTTGCTCAGCGTCGCCATCGTCACCGCTTTCGGGCCGCTGGTATACCGCGTGGCCTACCAGTCGTTGGCGGATGCCACTTCCTTGGTGCTGCTGATTGTGTCGGTCGGTGTGCACTTTGCCATGACCGGACTGGGCCTGCTGTTCTTCGGAGCCGAAGGGTTCCGTAACCCACCGTTCTGGGACATGCGTTTGAACCTGGGCCCGATTGCCATCACCGGCCAGATGATCATTATTGGAATCACACTGGTCGCTTTGATTGCTATGTTGTGGATGTTTTTCGAGCGTTCCTTGTACGGCAAGGCGTTGCGCGCCACGGCAGTGAATCGCTTGGGTGCACGGCTCATGGGCATATCTTCCCAGACCGCAGGCCAAATGACCTTTGCCATGGCAGCACTCATTGGCGCGCTGTCGGGCTTGCTCATCGGGCCCAGCACTACGGTGTTTTATGACTCCGGTTTTTTGATTGGCCTCAAGGGTTTTGTGGCCGCCGTGATCGCGGGGTTGTCGAGTTACCCCGGTGCGTTGATCGGTGCCATGTTCGTGGGCGTGGTCGAGTCGTTTGGCTCGTTCTGGGCCAGCGCGTTTAAAGAGGTGATTGTGTTCACCATCATCCTGCCGGTGCTGCTGGCGCGTTCGCTCACCAGCGGACACTCTGACGAGGACCACTGACATGTTGTCTCGAAAAATGGGCCTGCTGGCCCTGGCTTTGGCCGTTCCTGCTGTAGCGCTGGCACCTTTGCCAGATTTTTGGATCAACCAGCTCAACACCATTGGCCTGTACAGCCTGACTTGCTTGGGCTTGGTGCTGCTTACCGGTGTGGGCGGGCTCACGTCGTTCGGGCAAGCGGCCTTCGTTGGTATCGGTGCGTACACCACCGCCTGGCTTACGCTCAATATGGGTGTGTCGCCGTGGCTGACGCTATTTATCGGCTTGGCTTTCACGACGCTGAGCGCGCTGATCATTGCGCTGATCACCTTGCGCATGTCGGGCCACTACCTGCCGCTGGCCACCATCGCCTGGGGACTATCGCTGTACTACCTCATGGGCAACCTGGATGCGCTGGGCAAGTACGACGGTCTGTTGGGTATCAAAAGCCTGAGCCTGTTCGGCATGGACCTGGGCACCGGCCGTGGCTTCTTTGTGCTGACCTGGGCCATCGTGATTGCAGCCGCTGTGGCATTGCTCCACTTGCTGGACTCGCGCTCGGGCCGTGCCATCCGCTCGCTCAAAGGGGGCTCGCAAATGGCCGAGGCCATGGGCATTAGCACACTGCGCTACAAGATCACCATCTTTGTGATTGCGGCCCAATTCGCCTCGGTGTCGGGCTGGCTGTTTGCGCACTTTCAGCGCACGGTGAATCCCAGTGCGTTTGGGCTGAAGATGGGCATTGAATACCTGTTCATGACGGTGGTGGGCGGCGTGGGCCATGTGTGGGGGGCGCTCATGGGTGCCACCATCACCAAGCTGCTGGACGACCAACTCCAAGTGCAACTGCCGCGCCTGATTGGCACCAGTGGCAGCTACGAGGTGATTGTGTTTGGTATCGCTCTGGTGCTCATGCTCAAGTATTTGCCGGAAGGGCTGTGGGAGTTTGTTGAGGTGCGCCTGCCACGCAAGCAGCGTGCGAATGACTGGGCGAATGCCCCTGCATTGTCCGAAAAATCCAAGCCCGCCACCGGCGAACTGGTGCTGGACGTGCAGGCCGTTCGCAAGGAGTTTGGTGGCCTGGTCGCGGTGAATGACATCAGTTTTCAGATCAATGCGGGCCAAATTGTGGGCTTGATTGGCCCCAATGGGGCAGGCAAGTCCACCACCTTCAATTTGATCACCGGTGTGTTGTCGTTGACCCGCGGTGCAGTGCGCTTTCGGGGCGAGCAGATCAGTGGCTTGTCGGCCCGCCGCATTGCACAAACCGGCATGGCACGCACTTTCCAGCACGTAAAGATGATCCCCGATATGACGGTGCTGGAAAACGTAGCGCTGGGTGCCCATGTGCGCGGCAAGCAGGGGGTGCTGTCTGCGATGGCGAGACTGGACCGTGCCGAAGAAAAGCAGTTGTTCAAAGAAGCCCAGCGTCAACTGGAGCGCATTGGCATGGGTGACTATCTGCACGAGATGGCGGGCAACTTGGCCATGGGCCCACAGCGCCTGCTCGAGATAGCACGGGCTCTGTGTGCCGATCCCGCACTGCTGTTGCTGGACGAGCCCGCAGCGGGTTTGCGCCACAAAGAAAAACAAGCGCTGGCCGGCGTGCTGCGCCAGTTGCAATCTGAGGGCATGAGCATCTTGCTGGTGGAGCACGACATGGACCTGGTGATGGACGTGTGCGACAAGCTGGTGGTCATGGAGTTTGGCACCCAGCTGATGGAGGGCACCCCCACCGAGGTGCAACAAAGCCCTGTAGTGCGTGCCGCCTATTTGGGCACCGAGCATTGAGACCACAACCATGACCACACCTATTCTCAAAGTGAACGGCCTGCGCGCGGGCTACGGCCGCGCCGAGGTATTGCACGGCATCGATCTGCACGCCGACAAGGGCAGCGTCATCACGGTGATTGGCCCCAACGGCGCGGGCAAGTCCACCTTGCTCAACACGCTGATGGGCGTGCTGCCCGGGCAGGGCGGCATTGAATTCAATGGCGAGGCAGTGGGCGCGCTGACCCTGGAAGACCGCGTCATGCTCGGTGTGGCCTTGGTGCCGGAGCGGCGCGAGTTGTTTGGCACCATGTCGGTGGAAGACAACCTGGTGCTGGGCGGTTTTCGCCAGGTGCGCCTGGGCAATAAAGGCTGGCGTGACCAGCTGGAGGTGGTGTTCGAGTTGTTCCCCCGCCTCAAAGAGCGCCGCGTGCAACTCGCAGGTACTCTGTCAGGCGGCGAGCGCCAGATGCTGGCAGTGGGCCGTGCGCTGATGTCGCGCCCCACCTTGCTGATGCTCGACGAGCCCAGCCTGGGCTTGGCTCCGCTGATCGTGAAAGAAATTTTCCGCACGATTGACGGGCTGCGCAAAACCGGCGTAACCACTTTGTTGGTGGAGCAAAACGCCCGTGCCGCTCTGGAAACTGCCGACTATGGCTACGTGCTGGAAATGGGTGAAATTGCCCTGCATGGCCCTGCCAATGAGCTGGCAACCGACTCACGGGTGATTGACACCTATTTGGGCGCAGCGCGCAAGAAAGAAACGGCATGAGCTACCGGGCACCGCTGGCGGACATCAACTTCATCGTGCACGACGTGCTGCAAGCGCCTGCCCAGTTGCAGGCGTTGATACCTTATGCCGACACCGATGCCGACCTGATGCGCCAGGTGCTGGACGAGGCGGGCAAGTTTGTCAGCGAAGTCATCGCGCCTTTGAACCGCGATGGAGATGAGATTGGTTGCCGCTTCGATGCGGGTACTGTCACCACTCCGCCGGGCTTTAAGGATGCCTACCAAGCCTTCTGGCAAGCTGGCTGGCCCGGGCTGGCCTCGGCTACGGAGGACGGCGGCCAAGGCCTGCCCGCCATTTTGGAGGCGGTCCTGTATGAAATGCTCAGCGGTGCCAACCACGGGTGGACCATGGCACCGGGCCTGCTGCATGGGGCCTATGAATGCCTGAAGCACCACGGCAGTGACGAACTCAAAGCCACATACCTGGAAAAAATTGCCACCGGGGAATGGCTTGCCACCATGTGCCTGACTGAGCCTCATGCTGGCAGCGATTTGGGGCTGGCGCGCACCAAGGCCATCCCCCAAGCAGATGGTACGTATTTGATCAGTGGCACCAAGATTTTTATCTCGGGTGGCGAGCATGACCTGAGCGACAACATCGTGCATCTGGTCTTGGCCCGTCTGCCCGAAGCACCTCCCGGGCCCAAAGGCTTGTCCTTGTTTTTGGTGCCCAAGTTCTATACCGATGGCAGCCGCAGCGCGGTGCATTGTGAACGCATCGAGGAGAAGATGGGCCTGCACGGCAGCCCTACTTGTGTCATGCGGTTTGACGAAGCCTCGGGCTGGATCGTCGGTGCGCCGGGCAAGGGCCTGAACGCCATGTTTGTGATGATGAACGCCGCGCGCCTGCACGTTGCTTTGCAAGGCATTGGCCTGCTGGAAGCGGCGTGGCAGAAGGCCGATGCCTACTCCAAAGAACGCCGCCAGATGCGCGCTCCGGGGCGTGGCAAGTCCGCGGCACAAGCTGACCTGATAGCCGACCACCCTGCCATACGGCGCGTGCTGGCTACCCAGCGGGCTTGGATTGACGGTGGCCGTGTACTGGCCTACCGCACCGCATTGGAACTGGATTTGTTAAAGCACCACCCCGACGCCGCACGCAAAGCCGCCGCGCAAGTGTGGTGCAGCCTGGTTACGCCGGTGATCAAGTCTGCATTCACCCACCAGGCCTTTCACGGCGGCAGCGACTGTTTGCAGGTCTTTGGTGGCCACGGCTATGTGCGCGAGTGGGGCATTGAGCAGATCGTGCGCGATGCGCGCGTGGCCATGATTTATGAGGGTACCAACGAAATCCAGGCCATTGACCTGCTGGTGCGCAAGGTGCTGCCCGATGGCGGTGAGAGCTTGCAAACCATGCTCATCGCCTTGTGCGCGGAACTCGATGCCGACGGTATTGCGCACCCAGCGCTGCGCGCGCAAGTGGATACGCTGTGTGCCGTGACGGCATCGTTGGTTGCCGCTTCGAAAGACCAGCCCGAGCTGCCCTACTGGGTGGCTGAAGACTTTTTACGCGCGGTGGTGGTGATCTTGCTCGCTTGGGCGTGGCACAAGATCGAGGTAACTGCCCCGTCGGCCGCAGAACCTTCGCGATGGACCGTTCCCGCCAGCGCGTTACGACATTGGGTGCTGCCGGAGTTTGCGATGCGCGTGGGTATCATTAAAGCCCGCCTCCAGTAGGCCATTGCCAGACTGTTAGCTCGCACGGTATGCCCTCCAAGCCTGAGAACCCTTTTGTTGACAAGATAAACACCCGCTACCTGGAAACGTTACTGGGTTACAACGCACGCCGTGCGGCCTTGAGCATCATTGGTGTGTTTCTGGAGCGCTTGGCCGTGTACGACCTTCGCCCGGTGGACTTTTCAGTGCTTTCGCTGGTGGCACACAACCCGGGCATCACCTCACGCCAGCTGTGCACTGCGCTGGGTATCTTGGCTCCCAATATGGTGGGCATGCTCAATGCGCTGGAAAAGAGGGGCTTGATTACCCGTTTGCCCCACCCTCATGATGGCCGCGCCATGGGGCTGCATTTGACGCAAGCCGGCCAAACCATGATGCGTGCTGCGGAAAAAACGGCAGCTCAGCTGGAGATTGACAGTACTCCCAAGCTCACGGCGGCAGAGCGCAAGATCCTTATTGGGCTGCTGAAGAAAATCTACAAGTAGGCTGGCAGGTTTGCCCGCGCTGCCCGTTGACGCATGGCGCAGGCCTTAGATCTGCGTAGGCACCTGTGCGTGGTCCAGATCAGGCCGATGTGCTGGGTCTACGTGCGTCATCAGATTGAGAACCCGGTGGCGCTGCAGCACGGCCTGGCGAGCTGCCACCGCAATGTTGTGCCCTGCTTCGACGGTGATGTTGGCGTCTACTTCGATATGGGCGTCCACCACAATCATGTCGCCCATTTTGCGGGTACGAATATCGTGCACTCCGGCCACGCCGGGGGTGGACACTAAGGTTTTGCGAATCGCTTGTACTTCTTCTTCATCCACCGCGCGGTCCATCAGGTCGTGCAGCGCATCCCAGCCAAAGCTCCAGCCCATCTTGCCCACCATAAAGCCCACAATCAGCGCGGCAATAGGGTCCAGCAGCGGGTAGCCCGCCATGTTGCCAATCAGGCCAATGCTCACCACCAAGGACGACGCTGCATCAGACCGTGCATGCCAGGCGTTGGCAACCAGCATGCTGGACTTGACCGCCTTGGCCATACGCAGCATGTAGCGAAACAGCACCTCTTTGGACACGATGGCCGCAAGTGCTACCCATAAGGCGGTGGCGTGGGCGGTAGGAATGGTGTCAGGCGTTTGCAATTTGACAAAGGCTGACCAGACCATCCCTAAGCCTACAGCCAGCAAAATGACCCCCAAAGCGAGGGATGCTGCAGTCTCGAACCGATAGTGTCCATAGGGGTGGTCGGTATCTGCATCCTTTTGGCCGTGGTGGCCTGCGTACAGGACGACAAAATCTGCCACCAGATCGGAGAGCGAGTGAATGCCATCGGCAATCAATCCCTGTGACTTGGCCATGATGCCCACCACAATTTGGGTGGTAGACAACACCACGTTGACACCCACACTCACCCACGTACTGCGCGAAGCCGCAGCAGAGCGCTCGGCTTGCGTGTGGGTGCTGTGTTCGGATGCGTCGTCTAGATCGGCGAAATTCATACAAATGAGCTTCGGCTTATAGCGTTACCAAGTGTGCAGCAGTGGCGCCATGCACGGCAGACAGCGGGATGCGTTGGTCAAAACCCACCAAGCGACCACCGTTTTCTACCGCCAGCGCCAACAGGTACACATCGGTTAATTGGCGTGGCCCATGCAAATGCGCATGGTGAAACCGCGAGCTATCCAGCATGCTGACGCTATCGCTCCATAGCTGGTGGTACGAGGTAGATGTAGCGCTTTGCAGCATGTTGATCAACACACCCAAGGGCTGCGGGCTGCTGTAGCCTGGCTGGCTCATGATGCGCAAAACGCCATTTTGTGTGAGCGGACAGCTGGCCCATCCGAGCGCAATGTTGTCTTCCAGCCAAAGCGCAGCACGCTCGTGGTGAATGTGGTCGCGGTCATGCAGGGCAATCAGCACATTGATGTCGAGCAGCGCACGCATCAATCAAATACCTTCGGCATCGCGCAAGCGGTCAATCAGCTCGTTACTAACAATGCCCCCACGCGACGGCAAGGGGTGAATGCCAAAGCCCGCCAGACGTTCCGACACCTGAGGTGGTGCATGTGGCGCTGCGGTACCGTAAGGCACACTGTTCCCTTGAGCAAACGCTTTTCGCACCAGCTCGCTAATGGTTTGGCCTAGTGACTTTTTGTCGCGCTGGGCCAATTCTTTGGCAGCAAATAGCACGTCATCGGCAATGTCTAACGTAGTGCGCATGGTGGGCTTTCAATTTGTTTGATGTTTGATGATATCGCATCAAACATCAAACCAAGTGCTTACCCGCAATGCCGGCCAGCTCAAACATGGTGACCTGCGGCTTCCCAAACACGGCGAGCAGCTTGGTATCTGCATTGATGCTGCGTTTGTCTTTTGCGTCTTGCAGGTTATTGGCCTTGATGTAGTCCCACAGCTTTTTCATCACTTGGGGGCGTGCCACCAGCTCAGACCCAATCACCGCAGCCAACTCGGCACTGGGCGTTTTACCGGAGGCTGCGGTGGTTTTGCGTGGGGCTTTGGGCTTGGCTTCTTTGACGGCAGCGATTTTGCTGGTTACAGCCTTCTTTGCAGGTACTTTTTTGGCTGCAGCGCCCGCGGGGCTTGCGCGACTAGCTACTTTTTTTGTAGCAATTTCTTTCACGCTTGTCGTCTTGGAAGCCGTCTTGCGAGGCGGGAATTTGCTCGGTGCGAACTCAAAATTCACTTTGCCAGCCTCGGCGTCCCAAGCCAGCATGGCTTTGAACGCACGGCGGGTGCGCATGGAGACAAACTTGTCCAGCAAATCAGTTTTGCCGGTTTCCAGGAGCTTGTGCATTTGCGTGCGCTCAATAGGCTGCTGCAAAATAATTTGGCCGGTTTTGAAGTCGCAGCTCGGCGTGGGTTGGGCTGTGGTGGGCAGCGATTTTTCGCACACGTAGTTTTTACCGTGCTCGTATACCGCGCTTGCACATTTGGGGCATTGGCCTAAGGACACTTGGGGCGAGAAGTCGATGATTTCACCGCTTTCTTCGCCGGCCTTGTCGTCGCCAAAGTCGAATTCGAGCTT
>JBEANP010000032.1:0-15278 GCA_041165385.1 Pseudomonadota bacterium
CGGATAAAACCACAGGCACGGGCTTTTTGCCATCCAGCGCCAGGGCCTTGGCCTGCACACCTACACCCGAAAAAGCAAACGACACGGGTTTGGCTGGCACCTTGTCGTCGAAGGTGATGGCGGTGTCGTCAACCACCAGCTCAGCCACGCTCACGGACCATGGAGCTGCGGTGGCGGGTTGCGCCGCTTGGGTGGGCGCGCGCAGCCAATGCTCAAACATCCAGCGGCCCTGGGCATCACGCTCTAGCGCTGCCGACAGCGACCGCAACGCCACCTTGCCTACGCGCACAGTTTTGGCAGATAAGTCCGCTTCGGCCTGGGTAACTTCCAGGAGCTTGAAGCGCGGCAGGGTGCTTGAAACCGCTGCTGCGTCTTGCAATGCCACATCAGCAAGCGCCAGCCGCTGCAGATTAAGCAACACGTTGGCGTTCTTCCACTGCACGCTCATCTGCGCATCCAGTTTGCCCGCTAAGCTGGGCACAACATAGGGCGCACTGTAGGGTGCAGCCAAGCCTAAAGCTACGTCACTCAAGACCAACTGCGCAAGGCCACTGGTGTCCGTGCCACTGCCTTTGAAGGTCACCCGGGCTGGCCGGTCTTTGGCATTTTTTTTGGCGTTGGCCCTCTCGCTAGCGAGTAGCATCAAAGCGCCCTCAAAGCTTGCGGGTTTGTCTGCCAAAGGCCACTCCAAGTCTTGCACTTGCAGCGCTAACTGCGCCACACTGTAGCGTGCGCTAGGCGCAGTAGTGTCATCGCCCCAGCTGGCTGCGCCGCCTTGTAACTCAAACTTGTCCAATGCAAACTTCCAGGCAAGCGAGGATGTGTCTAAGGGAGAGGTTTTTAAATCACTTTGACCTTTAGCGCCCGTGGAGCCTTCGTAAGCAGCTACTCTTTTAGGAGCATTTTGCGACGACGGTTTGACTCCAAACAGGGGCGACAACACACCGTTTGCACTGCGTGATGCCGCTATATTTGGCCCAGTGACAGTTACCGACTCTAGGTGAACGACGCGCTCCAGCGGACGCACATCTTTCAACACCGTGTGCACCTGCTCAACTGTCAAGAATTCTTTACCTGCAACATCCACCAGCTTCAGCTTATCGACCTTGACAGTGCCGCTCAAGGCAACCGACACCTTCGGCGACTGAGAAAAACTGAGCTTCAGATCAATACCTAGGACCGCGCCTTTCAACGTAACGGGCAAGCTTGCGGGTAGATAGGGCAAGTAGGGGGCGATGTCCAGGCGCTGGATGCGAATAGCGCTTTCACCGGACCTGGATAGCGCAAAGGGCGTACCCTGGGCCGTGGAGTCAAAGCGGCTGCCATTGAGTTCAAACGCCAACTTGGGAGTTACCAAAATATCGCGCTGCGATTCCAGGTTACTCAAAAAAGGCAACGCGACGTCGAGCTTGCGCAGGGTATGCAGCCGCTCTGCGGTGCCAATGCGATCTACAAAATCCAGCTCTCCGCCACTGAGCACTACGTTGTGCACAGCAAACTTCAGCGGCATGCTCGGCGGGGCATCGGCTGGTGGCTGCAGGCGCTGCAAAATGTCATCGAAATCGTAGTGACCTTCGCCCAAATGGGTCGCGCGCACTTTCGGACCTTCGATCGTGATGGCGTCCACCACCGGGGCTAAGCGCAACAGCGATTGCAATTCGGCATCCACATATACACGGGCCACACTGAACTGGCTGCCACTGCCGTTGGCTGTTGCCACTGCAATATCTTTGAATGTGAGCTCTAAAGACCAGGGTTTGAAATCGATATCACCTAGCGTGAGCTGGCGGCCCAGCGCGGCGCTACCACGGGCCTCAATCTGCCATTTGAGCAGTGCCGGCACAGCCGCCCAAGCAGCACCCCACACAACGACAAGTACTGCCAAGGCCCCAAACGCACGACGCATCCAAACTCGCCATTGAGAAAAAATAGCATTCATATAACAACTTAACGTACTGTGGTGCTTTGAGGCGGCATCAGCCCCAAAGCGGCAGCTTTGAAAACAGCTTCGGTGCGCGTAGTGACATTGAGCACGCGAAACGCCGCCGTGATGTGGGTCTTGACCGTGTTTTCGGAAAGCACCAATTCTTTGGCGATGATTTTATTGGTCTTGCCCTGCATCACTTTGAGCAACACATCAGTTTGGCGTGGACTTAAATCCAGCGAAGCACCGCAACTAGGCGAAGACGCCCCCAGAATCTGCCTGGGCAAATATATGCCACCACCCGTGACCACACGCAATGCACTGAGCAACTCTTCGGGATCAGATGCTTTGGATATAAACCCGGCTGCACCCAGTTGCACCAGATCGTTGACCAAGGACAAGCGTGTTTCGCCGGAAAGAATCACCACCGGAACGCCTTCGTGCGCTAACAGTACGCGCTTAAGGCCCTGGCTTGCATGGCTGTCAGGCAGCGCATAGTCCAACAAAACCAAGTCGAACACCGGCTCTAGTGCCACCGCTTGGGCAATCGAATGAACGATGGTGCAGCGCGCCGAGCTATCCAACTCTGCCAATAAAAACTGCAACCCCCGGGAAAACAAGACATGATCGTCAATCAGCAAGATATGCAAAATTTTTTCCTTGAACGACAGGCTTAAGTTCGAGTCTTGGCTAGTGTCACACATTTGCACGCGTTTTTGGAATCGCTCCACTCGATGCCAATTTGCCTGAGAATAGGGCTCAGTAAAACGACAGGAGACTCAAATGGCATGGAACCGTTGGATAGGTGTTCTAGGTTTGGTAAGCATCAGCCTAGGCGCGCAGGCGCAGTTACTTATAGGCCAAACAGCAGGTGTTACTGGGGCCGTGGCCGCCACGATGAACGAGGCCATTCAAGGCGCTCGTTTGTACATTGACCACGTCAATGCGAAAGGCGGCATTGCGGGTGAAAAAATTGAGCTAATCACCCTGGATGACAAGTTTGATGTCAAGCAGGCCGCAGAGAACGCGCGCGAGCTCATTGAAGAAAAGAAAGTACTGGCCCTGTTTTTAAACCGCGGCACACCGCATACCGAAGCCATCATGCCGCTGCTGGTCAAACATGACATTGCACTGATTGGCCCTTCTACCGGTGCCATGGTGCTGCACCAGCCGGTTAAACGCCAGATTTTCAATGTGCGCTCAAGCTACCAGCGCGAAGCCAAGCGCGCCGTAGAGCACCTTGCCACCGTTAGCGTCACACGCATCGCCGTTGTGCATGTGGATGACACTTTTGGCCAAGACGCTTTGGCAGGAACCATGGAAGGGCTCAAAGCTACCAACTTGCAGCCTTTGGGTATTTTGAAATTTGACCGCGCCAAGCCAGACTTCGGCAACCTTATCCCGGAGTTGACCAAACTGAACCCACAGGCGATTGTCTGGATTGGCTCTGGCACTGCGGTCAGCGATGGCATCAAGGCCTTGCGCGCAGCAGGTGGAACAGCGCAAATCATCACCTTGTCCAATAACGCGTCCAGCGGTTTTATCAAAAATCTGGGCACTGCCAGCCGTGGTGTGATGGTGACCCAGGTGCTGCCCTATGAACGCAGTTCTACCCATGCGTTTTTAATGGAAGCGCGTGAACTGGCCAGCAAACAAAAAGGACTTGAACTCTCGCCCGCCATGCTGGAAGGTTTCGTTTCTGCCAAAGTTTTAGTGGAAGCCCTGCGGATTGCATCGCCCAAAGTCACACGCGCCAAAATCATTGATGCCCTCAACAGCATGCGCAAGTTCGATGTGGGCGGCCTTGAAGTGAGCTACAGCCCCACCGACCACAGCGGCTTGGACTATGTGGATCTGTCCATCATCGGCAATGACGGACGGTTCAAACGCTAAGTGCGGCAGTACACCAGAAGAAATCACCCGGCGCCGGGAGACCGATCATCGAACTACGTCAACTCCGTTACTTTGTTCGCGTAGTAGAACTTGGCTCCATGAGCCGTGCCGCATTGGATTTGAGTTTGGTGCAATCTGGACTCAGTCAACAAATTACCCGCTTGGAAAGTGAGCTATCCACTCGCCTCTTTCATCGCAGTCCCCAGGGTGTAACGCCTACCGAGGCCGGCGTAGCGTTCTACCGGGAAGCCCAACTCACGTTGCGCCACGCGGATCAGGCCGTCCGTTCGGCACAGCAAGCACGTTTGTCAGGCTCGGTCACGGTGGGACTAGCGCCCACCACAGCGGCTGTACTGGGTTTGCCGCTGATACAAGCCATGCGCACGCGGTACCCGGATGTGCGCCTGCATATGGTGGAAAGCATGTCTGGCCATTTGGGGGACATGCTCAATGCGCGTCAATTGGATTTGGCAGTGCTATTTGATTCGCGCCGCTACCTGCAAGACGCCATCGACAAACGCCGCTGGCAAGTGCAACCGCTGCTGGAAGAAGACCTGTACTTCATTCGTGCAAAGCGCACTCCTGCCGAGCGACTGCCCAACACGCTTCGGATGGCAGCCTTGAAAGATGTTGCGCTCATCTTGCCCACGGGTACCCACGGGCTGCGCAGTGCACTGGATGCCGCTTTTGCCCGGGCCAAAATCGTCCCAAAGGTGGTGATGGAGGTGGACTCGCTCTCGATGCTGATGTCCGCAGTAGATGCGGGCATCGGGGCCACTCTACAGCCTTGGGCAGCGCTTGGCCGTCACACTGACGCTACGCAACGCTTTCAGATTGCCCGGATATCTGACAAACAGGCACAGCGTATCAACCTGCTGTGCAGCCTGTCGGAAGACGAGCTGTCACCCGCAGCACTGGCCGCACGCGTCGTGCTGAAAGACTGCGTCACATCGCTTATAAAAACGCAGGTGTGGACAGGCACCCGTTTGTCCAGCAGCTGAGTACCCGATTAAGCCATCACAATGTGTGATACCCCCACCTCTGGGGGATGTCTTCACATAGGTCCACCCGGGCCCTACAGTCGGGCAATTACAACTATTACGGAATCACTTCACCATGGACACAGACGTCCTTGTCATCGGTGGCGGTAACGCTGCCCTGTGCGCCGCCCTGATGGCCCGTGAAGCGGGCGCCAGCGTCGTGCTGCTGGAAGCTGCACCCCAAGAATGGCGTGGCGGCAATTCCATGCATACCCGCAACCTGCGCTGCATGCACGATGCCCCCCAAGACGTGCTGACGGACGCTTATTCAGAAGAAGAGTTTTGGCAAGACCTGTTGAAAGTCACTGGCGGGCAAACCAACGAGAAGCTGGCACGTTTAACCATCCGCGAGTCCAGCACCTGCCGCGACTGGATGCGCCGTCACGGTGTGCGTTTTCAGCCCTCGCTGGCCGGAACGCTGCACCTGTCACGCACCAACGCTTTTTTTATGGGCGGTGGCAAGGCTTTGATCAACGCCTACTACCGCAGCGCGCAAGCACTGGGCGTGCAGGTCCGCTACAACGCACCAGTTGACCGAATAGAGATGCAAGGCAACCGATTTGTCGCAGCCCATACTGGAAATGAACGCATTACCGCCAAAACCTGCGTATTGGCTGCAGGCGGGTTTGAGTCCAACCGCGAATGGCTGCGCGAGGCATGGGGGCAAAACGACCGTGGTGAATGGCCTGCAGACAACTTCCTGATTCGTGGCACACGGTTTAACCAAGGTGTATTACTCAAACAAATGCTGGCTGAAGGTGCAGACGGCATTGGAGACCCCACCCAAGCCCACATGGTGGCGATTGACGCACGCGCTCCGTTGTATGACGGCGGTATTTGCACCCGTATCGACTGTGTGTCTCTGGGCGTGGTGGTGAATGCGCAAGGTGCGCGTTTTTACGATGAGGGCGAAGACTTCTGGCCCAAGCGCTATGCGATCTGGGGCCGCTTGGTGGCACAGCAGCCCGGCCAACTGGCGTATTCGGTCATCGACGCCAAGGCCGTGGGCCGATTTATGCCGCCCGTGTTTGATGGCGTCAAAGCCAATAGCTTGCCCGAACTGGCCACCCAACTGGGCGTGCCGCTGGACACCTTTATGCAGACGCTGAATGCCTACAACGCCGCATGCCAGCCTGGCGAGTTTGACCACACCGTGCTGGACAACTGCCACACCGCGGGCATTATTCCTGCCAAAACACACTGGGCACGCCGCATTGATACTGCGCCGTTTTACGCCTATGCGGTGCGCCCCGGCGTAACGTTTACCTATTTGGGACTCAAGACCGATGAGACTGCCGCCGTGCAATTTGGCGGCGAACGCAGCCCCAATTTATTTGTGGCGGGAGAGATGATGGCTGGCAACGTGCTGGGCAAGGGCTACACGGCCGGAGTAGGCATGTCTATCGGCACTGCGTTCGGCCGGATCTCCGGCGCGTCTGCGGCCAAAGCCGCCCTGCACACCCCATCCACAGGAGCCCGCCATGCAACAGCTTGAAGCGCTGACCCGCGAGGCCATTCATTTGGCCCAGGGCGGCCTGGTCCTGACAGCGCCCGAGGCCGAAGTGGCCCGTCAGATGAAAATCTGCAATGCTTGCCGCTACTGCGAAGGCTTTTGCGCCGTGTTCCCGGCCATGACGCGACGTTTGGAATTCGGCAAAGCAGACATTCACTTTCTGGCCAACCTGTGCCACAACTGTGGCGCTTGCCTGCACGCGTGCCAATACGCACCACCCCACGAGTTTGCGGTGAATGTGCCGCAGAGCATGGCCCAAGTGCGCGGACAGACTTATGCGGACTACGCGTGGCCCGCACCGCTGGGCAAGCTGTATGCCCGCAACGGACTGACCTTGTCGCTGGCGCTCGCTGCAGGGCTTGCGCTGTTCCTGGCGCTGGCAGCAAACGCCCAGCCCACAGACTCCGGCAAATTGGCCTCAGGTTTTTACGCCGTGTTTCCCCACAACTTGCTGGTCAGCCTGTTTGCCCCCGTTTTTCTGTTTGCCTGTTTGGCATTGGGCATGGGGGTGCGGCGCTTTTGGCGCGACATCACACCGGCAACGTCGGGCGCAGCGCTCACCAACCCTGCTACCAAAGAAGCCGCAAGTGCCGTCCTGAAGTTGAAATACCTCGATGGCGGCCACGGCGATGGTTGCAACAACGCAGATGACGCTTTCAGCCATGCACGCCGTCGCGCGCACCACCTTACCTTCTACGGCTTCATGCTGTGCTTTGCTGCGACGTCGCTGGGTACCGTGTACCACTATGCTTTTGGCTGGGCAGCACCGTATGACCTGCCGAGCCTGCCCAAGGTATTGGGCGCAGTCGGTGGCATTGCGCTGTTGTTGGGTACTGGCGGGCTTTTCAAGCTAAACCTGCAACGCGACCCGCGCCAGGGCGACAGCGCACAAAAAACCATGGACTTAGGGTTCATTGCATTGCTGTTCTTTACCAGCCTCACAGGCATGGCCTTGTGGTTGGGCCGGGGAAGTGCGGCATTGCCCACGTTGCTGGCAGTGCATCTGGGCGTGGTGATGGCCTTGTTTGCCACCCTGCCTTACAACAAGTTTGCCCACGGCATCTTCCGCACCGCAGCGCTGCTGCGCCATGCGGTGGAAAAACGCCAACCCAGTCGACTTTCACTCGGCAGCGATTGATTGATTTTTAGGAGACAACTATGAACAAAAGAAACTTTCTCACCACCTGCACGGCTTTGGCTTTGGGCCTAACAGCCTTAAGTGCAGCAGCCCAAGACTTCCCGCCCAAAAAACCCGTCACCATGGTGGTGGGTTTTGCGGCCGGTGGTGCAGCCGACACTGCAGCGCGGTTGATTGCCAAAAAGCTGGGCGAGAACATCGGCCAATCGGTGGTAATCGACAACAAGGCCGGGGCCGGTGGAAACATTGCCCACCAGTTTGCGGCTAACGGCCCAGCAGATGGCAGCGTGATTTTGTTTGGCTCGGTGGGGCCGCTGGCCATTGCACCGCACCTGATGAAGCTGCCCTACGACCCCGTACGCGACCTGGCCCCCATCACCATGGGCGTCAACTTCCCCAATGTACTGGTAGTGCATGCAGGCACCGGCATCAAGTCGTTTGCTGAGTACATCGCCTTCGCCAAAAAGAACCCCGGCAAGCTGGACTTCGCCTCCACCGGTGCAGGCTCGGCATCGCACTTAGCGGGCGAATATCTCAACGAGCTTGCGGGCATCGATACGGTTCATATCCCCTATAAGGGCGGTGCGCCTGCATTGCAAGACTTGTTGGGCGGACGGGTGGCGGCATATTTCTCAACCCCGTCCACAGCGCAGGCCTACATCGACAACGGCCAGTTGATTGCACTGGCCAGCACCGGTCAGCAGCGCATGGCGTCGCTGCCCAAAATCCCCACCATTGCAGAATCTGGCTACCCCGGATTCAGCGCCACCAACTGGTACGCATTTGTCGCCACCAGCAAAATGCCCAAGCCACTCTTGGACCGCTGGAACACTGAGTTGGTCAAAGTGCTCAAGTCACCAGATGTTGTGGAGCAGTTGAACAAACATGGACTGACCCCCATGCCCGGCACGCGTGACGAATTGGTGCGCTATATCGCCAGCGAAACCACCACCTGGGGCCGGGTGATTCGTGAACGCAAAATCACCATGGACTAAGGCCACACTGGTTCAATGAAAATCCCGGCTCGTCGTGGCCAACTGCCCCAACAAGTGGGTGAGGTCCACCAGCCGCTTAGCCACCACGTGGCGCACTTCACCGCCTGATGCTTCGTCGCGCTGCCATATGCCGTACACCGCCATCAGCCGCGACTGGTAGACCACGTCGCGGAACTGCTCTTTCACGGCCTTCCACACAATCACATTCACGCTGCCCGTTTCGTCTTCCAGCGTGACAAACACCACGCCTTTGGCAGTGCCCGGCTGCTGGCGCATGGTGACGATGCCGCAGGCACGCACCAGCCGTCCGGTAGGGTAATCGCGCATCTGCGCGGCAGTGAGTAGCTTCTGTTTTGATAGCTGACTACGCAATAGCAGCAAGGGGTGCGAGCGTAAAGTGAGTCCGATAGAGGCGTAATCAAAGGTGACTTCTTCGCCCTCTTGCGCGGCTGGCAGTTCCAAAATTTCTTCGTCAATCGGCACGCCTTGCAGCAGCGCGGGCGCAGGGCGCAGGGCGGACGCATCCCACACCTGCTGGCGGCGGTGGCCGCTGAGGGACCGGAGCGCGTCGGCGCTGGCCAGGGCTTTGAGGTCGCCGGTATCCAGTTGGCAGCGCAGGGCAAGGTCTTGGGTGCTGGCGAACGGCGACTTGGCACGCTCTGTGGCAATGCGCTCGCCCACCGCTTGGCGCAGACCGCTGACCAGGCGCAGGCCTAGGCGGACAGCACCTAAACAGATGGGGTCAAAGCACGCGCCTTGCTTTGCAAAGCGGTGGTCTGACCCCATGGGCTCCAAGGTGCAATCCCAATCGCTGTGCTGCACATCCACGGCGCGCACTTCCACGCCGTGGCGCTGTGCGTCTTGCACCAATTGCGCGGGGCCGTAAAAGCCCAGCGGCTGGCTGTTGAGCATGGCGGCCAGAAAACACGCAGGCTCGTGCCACTTGAGCCAGCAGCTCACGTACACCAGCAGCGCAAAGCTGGCCGCATGGCTTTCGGGGAAGCCGTATTCACCAAAGCCTTCCATCTGCTTGAAAATAGCTTGGGCAAAGTCCTCCGGGTAGCCGTTTCGCACCATGCCGCCAATCAAGCGCTCTTTGTATTGGGTGACGTTACCGTGGCGCTTCCACGCGGCCATGGAGCGGCGCAGGCCATCCGCCTCGCCCGGGGTAAACCCACCGGCAAGTACTGCAATTTGCATCACCTGCTCCTGAAAGATCGGCACGCCGTGCGTGCGACCTAGCGCTTCTTGCAGCGCCGGATAGGGCGACTTGGCACCTTCAGGGTTTTTTCGGGCCGCCAAATACGGATGCACCATGCCGCCCTGAATCGGGCCGGGCCGCACGATGGCCACTTCCACCACCAGGTCGTAATAACAACGCGGCCGCAGGCGCGGCAACATACTCATCTGCGCCCGGCTCTCGATCTGAAACACGCCTACGGTATCAGCCCGGCAAATCATGTCGAAAGTGGCCACGTCGTCCCGCGCAATGTCTTGCATGCGCATGGGGGTGACTAGGCCCCGACGCTGGGTGATCAGCGCCAGACAGCGGCGTATGGCGCTGAGCATGCCCAGCGCCAGCACGTCTACCTTCATCAGACCCACGGCGCTAAGGTCGTCTTTGTCCCACTGGATAATGGAGCGGTCTTTCATGGACGCGTTTTCCACCGGCACCAGCCGCGTGAGCGGGCCCTGGGTCAGTACAAAGCCGCCCACGTGTTGGCTGAGGTGACGGGGAAAGCGCTGGAGCTGGGTGGCCAGGTCTAGCCAAAGGTGCAGGAGGCGTGACTGCGGTATGGCCAAGTCACTTTGCTCGCTAGTCGCCTGGATAGCAGAGCGCTCCGCCTCACGCCCTACGGGAGCCTGGATGGCAATGCGGTCTGCGGAGGTAAAGGAGGAGCCCGCAAAGCGGGCGGGGGACACGGAGCAGACCGTATTGCCATTCAGGCTCCCAGCCCCCGCAAAATCTGCGTATCCAGCTACTTTTTCGATAGCAGACTGCAACCGCTCCACCAACACTTCACGGCTGTACATGCCGGGATGCTCTTTGGCCATGGCAGTGATCAGCACCTCGGGAATGTCCAGCGCACGGCCTACATCGCGCAGCGCACTGCGCGGGCGGTAGCTGATCACGGTGGCGGCAATGGCGGCGCGCTCGCGGCCGTATTTTTGATAGATGTACTGAATGACCTCTTCGCGCCGCTGGTGCTCAAAATCCACATCAATGTCGGGCGGCTCGTTGCGTTCACGGCTGATAAAGCGCTCGAACAACAGCGAGGTTTCCTGGGGATTGGCCTCGGTGATGTGCAGGCAGTAGCACACCACCGAATTGGCCGCCGAGCCGCGCCCTTGGCACAAAATGCCGCGGCTGCGGGCAAAGCGCACGATGTCGTGCACCGTGAGGAAATACATCTCAAACTTCAGCTCTTCGATCAAGGCCAGCTCATGCTCCACGCGCTGGCGCAGGTCTGCAGGCATGCCATGCGGGTGGAGTTCGACTGGGTAACGTTGCAGCGCGCCCTCTTCCACGTACTGGCGCAGCGTTTGCGCGGGTGTGCAGCCCGGCAGCACCGACTCAAGCGGGTAGTGGTAGCGCAGCTCTTGCAAATTAAAGGTACAGCGGTTGGCTACCACCAGCGTGTTGGCCAGCCACTGCGCGGGGTACAGCTGCGCCAGCCGCGCACGGGAGCGCAGGTGCAGCTCGGCGTTGGGTTGCAACGCGAACCCGCACTGCGCCACCGGCTTGCCCACGCGAATGGCGGTCAGCACATCGTGCAGCGGCTTGCGCGAGCGCACATGCATATGCACATGGCCCGCAGCCACCAGCGGCAGGCCAGTGAGCTGGGCGATGTGTTGCAAACGCTGCCGGTGCAAGGCGTCATCCGCGCCCAGGCTGCAGTGCGCCACAAGCCATACAGAATGGGTAGTTTCGCTTTCATTTTTTATATCAAATAAGGCTTTCGCCCTCGTGCAGATTGCGTAAGCTGCTTCTATTTTTATAGCAATTGGAAACACCAGAAGCACATCGCAATGCTGCAAATCAGCCCACCACGGGTCGCTCCAGCGCAAGATGTAGTGCCCCTTGGGCGCAGCGCGGCGCGCGCGCGTAATCAAAGTGCACAGGTTGCCCCAGCCGGTGAGGTTGTGCGCCAGGGCAACCAAGGTAAATGCGTCTTCAGCATGGCCAGACGATGGGTCGGTACTGGTGGGTGTGGTGGCTAGCTGCACGACAAATTCCGCCCCCAACAGCAACTTCAAGCCCACGCGCTGGGCCGCCTCGTGCGCGCGCACCACGCCTGCCACAGAACATTCGTCAGTAATAGCCAGCGCGCTGTATCCCAAAGCATGCGCACGCTCTACCAACTCGCTGGGCTGCGAAGCCCCGCGCTGGAAGCTAAAGCTGCTAAGGGTGTGCAGCTCAACGTAGGGCGGTGACTCAGGGGTGGAAGGCACTAAAACTCCCTTCAAGCAAACAGCCCGTGTAGATACCAGTTCACATCACTGGAGCGCGAATCGTGCTCTGACGCTGCCTTTTTTTGCCCCAGCCGTTCACAGTAAATCCACACCAGCCCCGCCGCGGGGCTGCGCGCAATGTAGTAGTCACGCAGGGCGGGCTCGCCTTCTAGCCAGCCTGCCTCCAAGCGCTGCGGCCCGGCCAGCAAGGTAAGTGGGCCTTGGTAGTGCGGCACCTGCTGGTGCACCGCCAGACGCTGCGGCGTAGGTAGAAGCCAGGTGGGGTGAAGGGTGGCGGTTAAATCAGCAATATTTTTTGTAGCACTTTCAGAATGCCCTGCACCCCACGGTTGCCAGCGCTGCATGTGCTCAGGGCGATGGTCTGGCTGGGGTTGTACACACTGCACTTGCTGCGGCCCCAGGCGCGCAGCCAATCGCTCTAAAGTGTGGTGCAAGCTGTCACCGGTGCGCACATCATCAGGCAACAAACTGTGCGACTCGCCTGCCAAAGGCTGTGTTTCCAGGGTGCGCAAACGCAAGTACAGCACGGGCGCAGGCAGGGTAACGCGGGCTAACTGCTCACCTAGCAGGCGCTGCAGGTGGGCGATGTCTTGGGTGGCTTGGGCGGTGCGCAGTTGCAGTCGGCCCTGCTGACCGCCGGTGTGATGGGCGTCTATATGCAGTGTGTTGGAGCGGCGTGCATCCAGATCCCACAGCAACTCTAGCGCCAGCACCCCGTGCTGGCGCACACGCAGCCACGCCAGCAATTGCGCCAACAAGCGGCGCGCACCAAACAGCAAAGCTGGGGCTGAATCGACGCTGGCAGACAGCTCCAACGGCGCGTCAAACACCTCGGGCACTGTGAGCCATGGATAAACCTCAGGGCGCTGGCCGTAGGCACGGTCTAGCGCGTCTAGCAGCTCTGCGCCAAAGCGGCGTGCCACTCCACCCCGCGGCAAGGCGCGCAACTGTCCCCAGGTGCGCACACCCAAACGCGCCAACGTGGGCAGGTGCTGCTGGGCCGCCTGCAAGCTGTGAACGGACAAGCTATCAGGGGGGCAGTCTGGCAGATTGCTCCACAATCGCCCAAGCGCTATCAAAGACGTAGCGCCTTGCGCATACTGCATGCGCGCTAGCGGCGTATTTTGTATAAATATTTGCGCCACCAGCGCATCACGTCCACCAAACAAGCGTTCGCTGCTTGACACTTCTAACACCAACGCGCTGTGCACTCTCGCTACCAAAGGCGTAAAGCGCAGCATCCACCAGGCCAAGGCGGTGTGGGGGTCCGCTAGCGCCACCGCATTCAGGGGCGCTGGTGCAGACGCGCTAGGCGCGGTGTGTAGTGCAAGCCAGTGCATACGGAGCGGGGCGGGTAGCTGCCAGCAGCATGGCCAGCCGTGGTGCGCGGGCCGCCAAGTGCAGCGGCTGGTCTTGCTGCGGGCCACGGCGTTTGAGCAGGTGAACGTGCAAGGCATCGTCTGTGGCATCAATACCAACGCCGTTGGCTGGCCACAGCTCCAGGCGCAGCACAGCGGGCGATGCGTCGTTGCGGGCCTGCGCATCGCGCATGACAAACAGCAGCTTGTGGTGGCTGGCAGCTGCCATTTGCAGACGGCGCAACTGATCGGTGCGCACAGTGCCCGCAGACAGCCACAGCAGCACCGCATCCACCGAGGCACAGCGCAGCGCCTGCTCGGTGGCCCACAGTCGGTCGGGCACGGCACGCGGGCCTGTGCCCATACTCACACTGATGAGACGCTGGCTGTGCAAGCCCTGCGCCGCCAGCGATGGGGCAAACGGCACATGGGGTGCCCCCACCAGCACCACCGGCCCCTGCCCGCACGCACTTAGTGCTGGCAGCAGCAAGCGCCATTCGCTATGCACGTGAGCAGGCTGCAGCAGCTCGGTCATGGCCCCCACCGGCCAGCCGCCGCCGGGCAACTGGGCGTCTAGTGCTGCGTTGCCGGTGGCTTGCACTTGGTGTGGTGCACCCGCCAAAGCGTGCGCATGCCAGACGTCTGCACGTAGCCCGGCGTGCACGTCAAACGGCTGGTCTACCAAGGGCGAATCGACTAAAGAAACAGGCTGCAACGCAGGCATAGCAAGGGTTTTAATTTTAAACTGTATTTTTAATCAGTATAAAGAAAATGCCTCTGCTATCAAAATCAACAACACGCTTGCAAAGCAGGGCGGGGGCTGGCGCGGCCTTGGTCATAATTGGTTTACGTCCTAAAGCACCACGCCCTTGAAAATCGCCCACCGCACCAGGCTCCCCAGGGCCCTGCCCACGCCACGAGTGCGCCAGGGCGGATGCTGGGTGTCTTTTTTGCTAGGGTTGTGCCTACTGGGTACCCCCAATGCTTGGGCCGTGCTGGGTGGCGCGGTAACGCCAGCTGCAGCCAGCACAACAACAACCCCGGCCGCCGTGCAACTGCGCAGCGCCGGTGCCAGTACCAATGCCAGTGCCCTGTACACCGTGCACACAACGGTGCTAGACACCGGCACCACGGTGCAGGAATACGCCACACCGGGCGGTATGGTGTTTGCTGTGGCATGGCAAGGGCCGGTGCTGCCACGGCTAGATACCTTGCTAGGCAGTTACTTTGCCGCATTCACCACTGGGGTGAATGCCACCCGCAGCCAGCGCAGCGTGGGCACGCCCCTGGCGTTGAATGACGCGCAATTGGTGGTGCGCTCCAGCGGGCGTATGGGTCGTTTTTCGGGCCATGCATATGCACCGTCGCTGGTGCCCGGCGGAGTCACTATTAGCGATGTTTTTCCCTAATTTCCTCCTTCACTGCCTCCTTGGCTCCACGCGCTACCGGGCGCTGGGCATTGTGGCGTGCCTAGCCGTATGCATGCCCTTGCTGCTAGCCGGGTGCGGTGGGGGGGATGGGAGCAACACCAATAGCGCCGTGATAGGGGCCAGCATTCCTGGCGACAACGTAATTCCCCTCACGGTAGATAGTGGCCCTGCAGGGGCCGGCCCGCAGGCCAACCGTCTCTACACCAGTGTCACCCTGTGCCAGCCCGGCACCAGCGTCAGCACCAGCACCAGCAACTGCCAAATCATCGACCACGTTTTGGTAGATACCGGCTCCATCGGCTTGCGGCTGATTGCCTCGCAGGTGTCGTCAGCACTCAATTTACAAGCCACCACCAGCCCGGTCACTGTGGCATGTCAGCAGTTTTTAGACAACTCTTTTGCCTGGGGGCCGGTGGTCAGTGCCGATATCAAGCTGGGGGGCAAAACCATCTCCAATCTGCCCATACAAATAATGGGGGATGCCGCACACCAAGCATCTTCATCCACCTGCGC
>JBEANP010000033.1:0-15156 GCA_041165385.1 Pseudomonadota bacterium
GCGTGAGTAGATTGGGCGTGGACAGCACGTTGCCGCTACCGCTTTCTTCCAGAAAGCGCGCCAAAAACCCCAGCACATACACGCCGTTGGTTTGGTTGACCGCGCCAATGTTCGCACCGCGCCCTGGTGAGACTGTGCCCGATGCACCCTGTGTGGCCAGGTTGATGATGTTTTTTCCTGCAGCGCCAAAGTTGGTGCCCAACAGGCCAATGGTGCTGTCGCCAGCTTTGCCTAGCGAGCCCTGCCACTGCACGCCAAATTCTGCGGCCTTGTCGGCGCTGACCTCAGCAATCAGGCTCTCCACAAACACCTGGGCGCGGCGGGCGTCCAGTTTGTCGATCACGGCGCGAATCTGTCGGTACTGTGGCTCGCTGGCCGTAATGATGAGCGAGTTGGTGGTGGGGTCGGCCTGAATTTGTCCGCCGGTGCTGGGCTGGTTGGCAGCGCCAGCAGCAGCTCCGGATGTGTTGGATGCTGGTGCGGCAGTACTGACAGCCCGTGCATCAGCACTGATGGCGGCGCGCAATGTTACGGCCAGTTGGGTGGCACTGGCGTTTTTCAGGTACACCACATAAATGTTGCCCGCAGCGCCATTGCTGCCCTCGCCATCGGGTTGGTCCAGCTTGGCAATCAGGTTTTTGGCCACGCTCAAGCGCGCCTGGTTGGCCGCGCGCAAGATCAGCGCGTTGGAGCGTGGCTCGGCCACGATGGTGGTCTTGAAGCTGGCGTCCCCCGCGCCGCCCGCTGCAGTGCCGCCGGTGTTGGTGCTGTCCAGCAGGCGCAGCACGGTGGGTGCCAGATCGGTGGCGCTGGCGTGTTTGAGGGGAATCACTTCCAGGTCGGTGGCATTGGGCACGTCCAGCGCAGCCACGATGCGGCCCAGGCGCTTGAGGTTGTCCGCGTAGTCGGTAATCACCAGCGCGTTGTTGCCGGGGTTCACATTGATGGTGTTGTTGGGGCTAATCAGCGGGCGCAGCACAGCCACCAGGTTGTTGGCGTTCTCGTGTTGCAGCTTGATGATTTGGGTGACCAGCTGGTTACCCGCCACGCCGCCGTTGCCCTCCGCTATCGACACCGAGCTGCTTTGCAGCTTGGCCTCGGCCTCGGGCACCACTTTGTCCAGCCCGTCGGCCTGCACCACGGTATAGCCCTGCAAGCGCAGCATGGCCAAAAACTGGTTGTAGGCCACGGCGGTGGATACCGGCTTGTCGGTCACCAGCGTCATCACGCCTTTGACCCGGGGGTCCACCACCACGTTGCGCCCGGTCATGGTGGCAATGGTGCGGGCTACGGCTTCAATCTCTGCGCCATTGAAATTGAGCGTGACAGGCTCACCGCGCTTGGTCGCAGCTTGTGTTTGTGCCTGTACTTTAGAGGCAAATGTGCCGTAAGCGCCCGCCCATAGTGCGCAAGCAGCTATAAAAAACAGAGCATTTGATACAGCCTTAAAAGACGTGGGAGACTTCAAGGGGCAGGGTAGAGAGACTTGCATGCGGTTTAACCCACTTTGATGATGGAGCGCGCGCCATCGCGTCGGCCAATGATATTGAGAAGATTGGCCAGCGCTTCAGCGCGCTCGGGCTGTGCAGTGGCAGCACCTTCGAAACGCATCCGCCCGTTGACCCAGCTGCCTTGACCGCTGAGCTGCAGGCTGCCATTCAGCGTACTTAAATTCACCGTTGGGGCAGCGCCGCCTTGCCATTGCCAGCGGTAGCTGCCTATGGGTTTAAGGGTGGACAGGCTGGTGGCCATGTGCAGGGCGTCGAGTTGTGCGCTGCCTTGCAGCTGCCACTGACCACCCGCAAATTCCAGTCGCAGGTGGTGGGCCGACAGGGCCAACGTGCCGTCGAGTTGCAAGGTGTTCCAAGGCGTACCCAGCCCGGCCAAGACGCTACTGGGCCACTGCGAGGGTTGGGTTGCAGCAATATCCGCAGGGGTGATTACCACGCCGCTCAGCGTGGGGGCCACGTGCCACACCCAGTCGTGGCGTAGGCAACAAGGCGCTGCCAAGGCAAGGGACGCGCCGTTTAAACCCAGGCGCAAATGCCACCCCACCCTTGACGGCAAAGCAGTGAGTGCATCGCTGCCGCTGCCCGCACCCAGCACCAGTTGGGCCGAGCCGCTCCACACCGTGCCTTGGGCTGCACGCAGTTGCACTTGGCCCTGGGTGGCGAGTGCTGCGGCACTGGCTAGCCACTGAGCGGGCGCAAAAAGTACCAGCGCCACCAACGCGCCCAGTACGGTGCCCATAGCCGCCCACCGCCAAGGTGCATCGGGTTGCGATCGTTGGCGACCGGAAGTGGTAGATAACTTTGTACGCGCCATGGTGTTCGATGTGTGTGCGTGCTCAGTTGGTAGGCAAGGCGAGCTGCACAGTGCCGCTCCAGCCAATGCTATTGCCAGTTTTATCGCCAGTGCTGTTACCCGCGGTGCCACGCGAGATGCGCGCTTGCATGGGCGTTGCATGGGCTTGGCTGCGCACGCTGGCCAGCCACTGCGCCAGTGCGTTGGGCGACACATTGCGCAGTTGGACCGTCGCGCTGCCATTGCCCAAGGTGATGTCGGCTTGGGTGCCAAAGGCTTTTTCGGTGGCCGCTTGCAGCGCCTGATTGGCTGCACTGGCACTGAGCTGGGGCTGCGCTTGCAGGGTTTGGGCCTGGGCTTGCAGTGTGTGCATGGTGTTCAGTTGCGCTTCCTGTGCGCTGTGCTTGGCGTCAAACTGGCGGAGGGTTTTGAGGGCCGGGGCTACCGCACCCAGCCACACCACGGCCAGTGCCATCAAGAGCGCTGCGCCTGTGAGCAGTTTCTTTTCGCGGGCGTCGCGCTCAGCCCACCAAGTGCGCAAGCTACTTTCAAACTTGTTGCCAAGCTTGTCACGCATGGTCATGGCCTGCTCCTGGGGGTGATCACCAGCGTGTTGCCATCGAGCTTGGCCGCAAAACCCTGCGCTTGCAACAGTCCGCTGGCGGCATCGAGTTGCTGGGCGTTAGGCACATTGCCAGTGACCCGCAATTCACCTGCTATAAATTCAATAGCTGCTTGCGCACTATCAGCGGGGGCTAAGGGGCTAAAACTATTTAAAACTGCGCCATAAGCCGCAAGTAGACTTTCCAAGTCGCGTGGTGATGCGCTGCCTGCATTTTGCAAAAGGGCGGCCACCTCGCGCTGCATTTGCAGCACCGGATCGACCACCACACTCACTTTGGGAAACGTGCTGCTAAACACGTTTCCAATATCCGCACGCTGTGCATCCAGCACGCTGCTGGCGCGCCAGGCAAACACGTTTAGCCCCACCAACTGGGCCAGCACGATGCAAAGTACCGCCCAGCGGGCGGGCCGCCATTGCGGCGCACCTGCGAGGGCGGCCAGTGCCGAGGCTGCGCGGTTCAACAGCGGGCTGCGCTGGGCCAAGTCAAACTGGGCCAAGTCCCAGTGCGCGTCCACCGTGGTTTGCAAGCGCTCTTGTGGCGTGGCGATTTGTGCCGGGCGATGAAACAGTTGCTCGGCCCACTGCGCTGCGGCTGGCTCGGCCCAAAGTTCAGGGGCGATGTCGGTTGAGGCGTTGGGCGAGGCGTCAGGTGAGGTGTGGAGCCATGGCAGCCAATGGGGCAGCACTTGGTCCGCTGGCAGCGGCATTTGGTGCACGCCTTGGGCGTTGGTCCATACCATGCGGGCGGTGTGGGGGTCGCCGGTCACCCACACGCGCTCGGGCGCGGTTAGCGCAGTGCTGCCCGTGGGGGCCCATTCGGGAACCACACGGCGCACGGTGATAGCGTTAGCTTGTAGCGCGGCCAATGCGTCGCGCAACCACGCCTTGTTGCACACCGCCACCCATACCGGGGTGTCAGCGGTGGCATTGGGCTGCAATGCAAAGTGCAGCTGGGCGGGCTCGTCGAGCAGCAGGTCTTCTAGCAGGCCCTCCAGCACTGTACGCAGGCGCGGTGAGCGCAAGCTGCCTTTGGGCAACTGCACTTGGTGCCACGACAGTGCGCACGCTGGCACCACCGCCACGGTGTCGGTGCCAAGGGTAAGAGGGGTGAGTACATCGTTCATGGGCGTGGGCTCATTGTACGAATGCACTGCCTGCAAAACGGGCGCGCTCCAGGGTATTCACCTGTAGTCCGTCGCGCTGTACGGTGGCACGTTCAAATACTTTGCGAGTCTCCACCCGCAGCGCTGCTTGCACTTCAAAGTAGTTGGAGTTCACGCTGTGCAGCGATTCGCTCAAGGCGTGGTCGGGGTTGTTTAGCGCTTTTGCTACGTCACTGAGGCTGCGAAAGTGGCTTTGCGCTCGCGCTGCTACCAGTTTTTGTGCGTCTGCCAGGTTCAGCTTGGGAATGCTGGCGTGCAACACGATCGCCGAGGCGGTGTTGATATTGACGGGTGTGCGCTGTGGCAGCACCGTCACATAGGGCTGTAAGGTGCGAAGCGTCGCTGGAGATAAGCCTAGCCATGCCAGTTGCGAAAAGGTAGCGGGGATCAGAGAGGCTGCGGCGGTAGATTTGGTGGGTGCTGGTTTTTTTTTGAGGTCGCCTTGCTGAGGTGTATTGATCAGTTGCGCCAGTTGCGCCATCTGCAATTGGTCAACCATGCCTACCAACTCGGCGTCAAGCAAGCCCAGCGCTGCAAACAACCGCGCGAAGGCTTGCACACTGGTGGATTGGGGCTCACCGCCCTGCACCAGGTTGGTTACATTCAGGCGCGCTTGCAGGTCGGTAATGCCGCCAGATAAAAATACGTTCTGTGCGGAGTCTGCGGTGTCAGTTGCGCCTTCGGTAGTTGCCAAAAATGCGGACAGCCGCGCCTCTTTGAGTGGCACAGCCCAGGGCTCGGCCAGGTGGTCGGTGTTGCCCGCACGGGCGTCTTCACGCAAGATGAGCCGTGCCCAGTCCAGCGCGCCCTGCAATAGCCAAGCACTTTGCAGGCGTTCACGTTCTGCGGTTTCCACTTCAACTCCGCGCCACTGTTGCCACAATGCTGTAGCGCTTAGCGTTGCCACCAGCGTAACGATCAGCATGGCCAACAAAATGGCTGCCCCACGTTGGTGGTGGGCGAGGCGCGTCATTGGCTTGCACCTCCTAGGGTGGGCTGCACCCAGTCTCGGGTGAGCGTGCCTGCCATTGGGTGCGGCGCGGGCAAGCTCAGCACAAGGCGCACGCCTTCGGGCATGGTTTGCTTCGAACCACTTGCAGATAGGGGGTTGCTCCAGGCGTTGTCGCGGTAATAAAACAGCTGCCACTGCAGGAGGGGCGTGAGCAGCACTTCGCGCTTAACCGCCTCGTCGCTGGGGCTTTGTGCCCACAGTGCGGCAGCTTGCCAGGCACTTTGCCACTGGGCATGGGTGCGCACCGGGTCAGACTGCCAGCGCAACCACTGCAGAGCACCGTTGCGCTGGCCAGTGCTCCAGGCCACCACAGACACGCCAAGCGCTGCATCAGCGCTGTGCCGGCGGGTAATGCGAAGCACGCGGCCATCCCAGTCCAGGGGGTTGGTGTTGGTAAGTGTGGTCAGTGCGTTCAGGTCAGCACCCCATTGGCCCAAGCCAGCATCCAGCGCCAGCACGGTATCGGTGTGGGTTTGGGTTCGCGTATTGGCGCGCTGCATGCCGTCCAGCGCGCCCCAGCCCATCAGCGCGATCAACGCCAGGATGCTGATGGCTACCATCAGCTCTATCAGGGTGAAACCCTTTATACCTTGGCGCATCAGTATCGCCCCACCACCGTACTGAGATTGAGCAAAGGCAGGGTTTGCCGCTCCACTCGGGCATCGACCCGGCGAAAGTTGGGGTTGGGCGTGGGCTGCACCAACAGGCGCAGGTCCAGCGTGCGCCCGGCTTGCTCGCACGGCGTGATCGTGTCGCCCACATCGGGCAGGCGCCGCGCAAGTCGCATTGCGGTGAGGGCGTTTTCTGCGCACAGCTGTGCTAGCAGGCGGTCTGACTGGCGCTCGGCATTTCGGGTCATGCTGGCGGTGGCTTGCAGCCCTGCTATCAGCGCTGTGGCCACGATGGCAAGCGCCACTAGCACTTCAATCAAGGTGAAACCGGTGTGCTGGTTACGCATGGGGCTTCACGGCAATGCACCCGTGGGGGGAGCGGCACTTGCCCCACCATCAGCCTGCACCGCAAAAGGCCGCACGCCGTCTGTGGCAACCCACAGCACGCGCCCGGGCTGCGCGCGCATCCACAGCCGCACGCGCTGTGGCGAAATCAAAGGCTCCGGCCCCAGCAATAGGGGGCGGGTCACGCTAGCGGCTATGTCTGTGGTTGGATCGGTGTTTTGCCAGTGGCTGGGTAGCGCGGACGCGCCTTCAAACACAAACCCGGTTGCGGTGGGCCGCCATACCACGGGCACCCCCAAGGTGCGCGATTGGGCACGACCCGATTCCAGCAGAGCGGCCAGCCGCTGGGCTTCTGTGTCCAATTGGGCTTGGCCTGAGTCGCGCAAACTAAGCGTTACCGCTACCGACGCCATCGCCACAATGGCCACCACCACCATCAGCTCCAGCAATGTGAAGCCCCTCACTTCATTGCCAGCTGCCGATATCAGCATTTTTGCCTTCGCCACCGGCCTGACCGTCCGCACCAAAACTCAGCACATCAATCTCGCCTTTGAGGCCGGGGTTCATGTACAGATAGGCGCGACCCCAGGGGTCGTTGGGAAGTTTTTCCAAGTAGGGGCGCCAGTTGGTTGGTGCGGGCCCGGCAGTGGGTTTAGCCACCAGGGCTTGCAGGCCCTGGTCTGCAGCGGGGTAGCGCTGGTTGTCCAGTTTGTACAGCTTGAGTGCTTGGCTCAGGTTGGCTATGTCGGTTTTGGCAGCCGTGGTACGGGCATCGTCCGCGCGGTCTAGCACATTGGGCACGATCAGCGCTGCCAACACGCCAATGATGACCAGCACCACCATCAGCTCAATCAGGGTAAAGCCACGGTCAGCAGCCCGCTGGGCCGGCTTTTGCCGGCGTGCAAGGGTCGGCGAGCCGCAACGGCGGTACAGAGTGTCTAAAAGTGGAGGGCGCATTGTGGTGATTTGGGTTGCGGAGAAGTCGGGTGGTAGCGTAGTAGGGCAAGGGCGTGCCAGTTGGTACATGATAATGCGCTCCATGCCGATGCCAATGCCTAAGACAAAGCCTACCGTTTCACGCTGGATGCCACGTTTGGTCACGCTTTTCTTGTGTGCACTGGCCGCAGCCAGCGCCGTGGCTTGGGCTTTGAGGGTGCAAGGCCTGCAATCTACCGCATCAGTGGTTCCAGTGGCGCTGGCGACAGCGTCCCACGCTGAGCCTGCCGTGGTTGCCAAGGCTTTGGGTGCCATGGCCACGGCTGTGGCAGATGGGGCAGGTGGGGCCGACGTCGTTGCGCCAGTGCTGGAGTCCAGCCGTTTTGTGCTTGTGGGTGTGGTCGCCAGTGGCGCACAAGGCGCGGCCCTGATTGCGGTGGACGGCAAACCCGCCAAGCCCTACCCGGTGGGGTCCACCGTGGGGGATACGTTTGTGCTGCAGTCGGTACAGGCGCGCCAGGCGGTGCTAGGAAGAGACCGTGCAAGCGAAGCCGAATTAAAGCTAACTATGCCAGCTATTGGGGATAGAAAGAGCCCTTAGCCCCCGTCTAGCCTGTGTAAGCAGCTACTAAATTTATAGCAAATCAAGCTACTATTTCTGCAAAAACATCCGATAAACCGGGTTGGCGGTTTCTTCCACGTAGGGGTAGCCCAGCGTTTGCAAAAACGTGGCAAACGCCTTGTCATCTGCCTTGGGCACCTGCAGGCCGACCAATATGCGGCCATAGTCGGCGCCTTGGTTGCGGTAGTGAAACAGGCTGATGTTCCAGCCTGGGCGCATCAGGCTTAAAAACTTCATCAGCGCCCCAGGGCGCTCAGGAAACACAAAACGCAGCAAGCGCTCGTCTTGCGCCAGGCTGGATATTCCGCCCACCATGTGACGCACATGTTCCTTGGCAAGCTCGTCGTGCGTAAGGTCCAGGGTTTTAAAGCCGTTTTTGTTGAAATTGGCCGCCACTTTGGTGGACTCGCCTTTTGCTTGGGTGGTGATGCCCACAAACACATGCGCCTGCGCCGCATTGCTGATGCGGTAGTTAAATTCAGTCACGTTGCGCGGGCCACCGGGCAGTTCGCCAATCAGTCCACAAAAGCGTTTGAAGCTGCCGCGCTCTTCAGGAATAGTGACCGCAAACAGCCCTTCGCGCTCTTCGCCCACCTCGGCGCGTTCGGCCACAAAGCGCAAGCGGTCGAAGTTCATGTTGGCACCGCACAAAATTGCGGCGTAGGTCTCGCCCTTGGTCTTATTTTTGGCAACGTACTGTTTGATAGCGGCCACACCCAGCGCTCCAGCGGGCTCCACAATGCTGCGGGTGTCAATGAACACGTCTTTGATGGCAGCGCACACCGCATCGGTGTCCACAGTGATGTATTCGTCTACCAAGCTGCTGGCTACGCGGAAAGTCTCTTCGCCCACCAGCTTTACTGCGGTGCCATCCGAGAACAGCCCTACATCGGGCAAAGTGACGCGTTTTTTTGCGGTGACTGACTGAATCATGGCGTCCGAGTCATTCATCTGCACGCCAATGACCTTGATGCGCGGGTCCACCGCCTTGATGTAGTTGGCCACCCCTGCAATCAGGCCACCGCCGCCAATGGCCACAAACACGGCGTCTACACTGGGTGCGTCTTTGCCACGGGCTTTTTGGCCCCCTTTGTTTCCAGCTTTGGCCGCTTTGTCTGCGCCCAAAGTTTGTACTTGGCGCAGCATTTCCATGGCAATCGTGCCTTGGCCGGCAATCACGTCCGGGTCGTCAAATGGGTGTACGAAGGTTAGGCCCTGCTGGGTTTGCAACTCCAGTGAGTGGGTATAGGCATCGGAATAGCTCTCGCCAAACAGCACCACCTCGCCACCAAAACCGCGTACCGCGTCCACTTTGACTTGCGGGGTGGTGGTGGGCATCACGATCACAGCGCGCGTGCCCAGCTTGCTGGCACTCAGCGCCACGCCCTGTGCGTGGTTGCCGGCAGAGGCGCAAATCACCCCTTTTTGCAACTGCTCGGCGCTCAGGTGCGCCATTCGGTTGTACGCTCCGCGCAGTTTGAAGCTGCGCACCGGCTGCTGGTCTTCCCGCTTGAGCAGCACCGTGTTGTGCAGGCGGCGGCTTAAAGCGCGGGCGGGTTCCAAGGCCGTTTCACTGGCCACGTCGTACACGCGGGCAGTGAGAATTTTTTTAAGATAATCGGCGGGGGAAAGTGGCTGTGCAGGCATGTTTGGTTGTCTCCTGTGGCCATTATATGGTTGTTACTTTGCTCCGCGCGGGGCACTTTGAAAGATGAATTTATGGAATGCACAGTCAGCTGGACCGGTGGTTTAAACACCCGCTCAGGCATGGGTTTTGTCGCCGAAACCGGCAGTGGCCACACCCTGGTGATGGACGGTGCGCCTGATGCGGCCAAGCCTGAAAACGGTGGGCAAAATCTTGCACCGCGCCCTATGGAAACAGTGCTGGCGGGTACTGGCGGTTGCACGGCCTATGACGTAGTACTTATCCTCAAGCGTGGTCGCCACAACGTGACGGGTTGCTCAGTCAAGCTCACAACTGCGCGTGCTGAGGTAGATCCTAAGGTGTTTACCAAAATTCACATGCAATTCACCGTTACAGGTAAGGGCATACCTGCCACTGCTGTGGAGCGTGCCATTGCCATGAGCCACGAAAAATACTGCTCCGCCAGCATCATGCTGGGCAAGACGGCAGAGATTACGACGGGGTTTGATTTGGTTGAGGGCTGACGCTAGTGCACCGGCGGTGAAAAGCAAACGCCAAAGCGACTCGACAGATTCAGGAGGCGCTTGTCCAGCGTCCACAACACAGCTCCAGGCGTAATCAAGGTTGAGGCTAAAAGCGCCAGATCCACAAAGCCACAACCCAAGCCAAACAGTTTTTCCCTTTCTATGAGGTCTCGAACCTCATAGAAAGTGGCTTGGTTTGCTGGTAGCAGCAGCTCCATATCTCCCAGCGTGCGAAGCCTTGGCTCGGGCGGTGTGCCGCATGCCAGCTCACCCACAATTAACGGGTGTATCAACACTTGATCTAACACCATAAGCTCGGCCAGTACGGGGTTAGCCCTTCGAAAGTGCTCAGACCAAACCGATGTGTCAACCAAAACACTCACGGCGCAGTGGGCTCTGACATACGGCGAGGGATATCCTTCATGCCAGGCGCTGCGCCCCCTAGAGCCGCCAGGCGCTTGGCAGCTTGTACCCGGACAAAAGTTTTCATGGCTTCACGAAAAATGTCTGCCCGATCCATCAAGGGATCGGCAACTTCCAGTGCTTTTTCGTACAAAAAATCGTCGATGGTTACGGTAGTTCGCATAGTGGGTCCGAATCAATAGTGATGCAATTTTGCATCAAAATCACGCATTTCGGTATTCGCATTTTTTGTAGGCCTTGACGTGAACTGAACAATTGCCAAGCCACCAACACATCGACCAACTTAGCCTGGCCCTACACAGGCTTGTCTCGGACAAAGCCCGCGCTACATTGATCCGCTGGTATGGAGTGGTATCCCCGCGCAGTTAGGCAGTGCTCGCCCTTGTCGTGTCTTTTGACCAATCAAGAGCGGTTTGCATTTTTGAAGCAGTGGACGTGCGAACATGCGGCGCAGTGAGTTAGAGCACATCATTCGGGCCGCTGCGTCAAACTCAACGCGTGGCTGCAAGCGGTTTTTAAACCCGCTGCGCCACGGTGGTCATTACCTTTGCAGCAACGCGCATCATTCCTTTCACCACTTGTGGCAGCTCCGTGGCACCAGCGGCTTGGGCTTCATTGGCGTGGCGCATTTCATCGTCAAACATCTGCGACACGATGGCGCGGGATGCATGATCGCCCTCAGGCAGGCCGTGTTTGCCAAACGCCAGGTGGCTTTGTAGGTGCGCACCCACTTGCTTTTCGGTCTCCACCACGAAGCCCAGGCTAATGGGGTCGCCCAGTTTTCCGGCAATCAGACCCAAGCCGAAAGCACCTGCGTACCACAGTGGATTGAGTAGCGATTTGCGCGAACCTAGCTCTTGCAAGCGTTGTTCGGTCCACACCAAGTGGTTTGTCTCCTCATGACATGCTTGGGTGAAATGGGCTCGCAAAGCTGGGTTGCTAGTGGACAAAGCCTGCGCCGTGTAGAGGGCTTGCGCGCAAACCTCACCCACATGGTTCACCCGCATTAAAGCTGCGGCGTGCGCTTTTTCATCAGTGTTGAGTTCCGTCGCGCGGTCTGGCAGGATGGGGCTGGGCTGGGCCGCGTGGGGCCTGGCAAACAGGGTGCGCAAGGCGGTGTCGGCAGTGGTTAAGAGTCGGTCCATATTGATGTTGTGCGCCTCAGTTGTGGCACAAGTCTAGCGTTTGAATACGCATTGCAGGGGGCGTCGACAAACACAATTTGTTGCAACCTTGCAACGTGGAGTTACTTTTGATGACTTTTTTAAGCTGTTCCTTTGCCAAACGCCCGGCGGTCTGGTGCAATACATCCAACTTCCTGAAATAGGAGGTTGGCCCGGGGTTCTACCTTGAGCCCTATGTTTAACCTTTATCGAGATATTCACATGAAAAAGACACTCGTTGCATTGGCAGTTTTGGCTGCTTCTGGCGCTTCCTTCGCTCAAGCTACTATTACTGGTACTTACGCTTTCGGTTATGCATCCACAACTGGCGGCGGCGTTGCTGCATCCTCTGGCTTGGGTACCGATACTGCTGACATCAACTTCGCAGCTTCCGAAAACCTCGGTGGCGGCATGACTGCTTCCGCAAAGATGGGCATCTCCGGTGCTCAACGCGGCGGTGCAGTGACTGGTAACTCCGCATCTGTTGGTATCAAGTCTGCTTCTTTCGGCCTGACATTGGGTACCGTTGAGTCTGCCAATGGCTTGCTGGCTATCGGTTCTTCTGGTGCTGCTGGTTACGGTATGGACGGCAAGGCAATCTCTGGCTCTGCCAACATTGACTTGTTGAGCTTGTCTATCCCTATGTCTTCTGCTTTGACCATGGGTGCAACTTACGTTGACCGTGGCGTTGCTGGTGTTGGCCTTGGTTTGGGTACCGTTGGTACTGCAGATAATCAACCTTCCGTTGGTATCAGCTTGACATACGCTGCTGGCGCTTTGGCTGCCAAAGGTGATTACACATCTTGGACACGTTTGAACGACGCTCTGGTTGCTTCTAACGTTAACAAGTCACGCATCCGTTTGTCCGCTGGCTACGACATGGGCGTTGCTCGTTTGAGCGCTGGTTACTCCAACCTGACTCGTGATTCCGTTGCTAACGGTACCGTTACAGAAACTTTGCTCGGCGTAAAAGTGCCAATGGGCGCAGTGACTCTGGGCTTGGATTACGCTATGGGAACAGCTTCTGGTAATGACGACACTTCCGGCTACAGCTTGGGTGTTGGCTATGACTTGAGCAAGCGTACTAACGTTGGCGCTAGCGTTGCTAACTGGAAACAACGCACTGGCTTGGTTGCTGCTGCCGAAAGCCAGCAAGCATTCCGCGTTTTGGTCGCTCACTCCTTCTAATTCAGAGCTGGCATAAGCCAGCTTTTCGTAAGAAGCTAAAAACCCCGCTAGGCAACTAGCGGGGTTTTTGTTTTTGTGAGTGTGTGGTTGCTACGGTTTGCTCGATGCCTGCACTATCAGTGCCTGTGAAAACTGAAGAAAATCATCAAGGTGATCCGAAATGATGCTCACCAAAATTGGCGTCAACACACTTTGGTAGTCATGCACCGCAATATTTCGAAAAGCCACCATCCGTTTGAGATTGGTAGCAAGGTCTGTTGAAATGATGTGGTTTTGCGCTAGCAATTCAAAAACATCGCGCGCGCTTTGCGGCACCCCCAAATGGAACTTGCGAACCCAGTGTTGACCCATGTCCAGTGCTGCTTCACAAGCACGTTGGACGTTCAGAATGGCGGCATCTTGTCGTGTAAAGTTTGTCGCAAACGTCGATGGGTCTTGGTTGTATTCTTCGCGCGCACGCTGAACGCAGCGTTCAATGACTGCAGCTTTGTTGATGGTTACGTCATCAGCCATATATTTTTCCTGAGGCAGCAATGTCTCGCATTAAAGGTGCGCGAGCGGTGTCTAGTGCTGTTTTTTCGCTCAATACAAAACACTCAAAAAGACCGGCTTGAACGTCTGCATTCCATAATCGTTTGCCAGTGGTGATTACCTGGTATTGCATGACCGTCGACGCTGCGCGAAGGTCTAATAGGTCGACTTCACAACCGACAATGTCGCTGATGGTTCCCGCAGCATTCCACAGTGCCAATGGGTCGGCATAGCCACCTACCAGAATGGCTAAATCAAGGTCGCTCTGCGTATTTGCCTGCCCTTGCACTTGGCTCCCAAAGGCATAAATTGCCAAAGTATTAGGCCACGAGGAACGCAGCACTGTAACCACGGGGCCGCTGGAAATAAGCAGATGTAAATCAATAGACATGCCCGATTTTAGGCTGTGATGCGCCAAACCAACCGTCTTTAAGCGTACCGCTTGTTACGCAAATTGTGTTTCATCTCACTGAGCAGCGGCTGCAGTTTGGTGCCGCCAATGCGCAGGGCGACACAGGTGGCCAATATGTCAATGATCATTAGGTGCAGCAGACGGGAGACCATGGGGCTGTACTTGTCGAAGCCTTCGGGGTGGTCTGCACTGAGGTGAATGTGGCCTGCACTGGCCAAGGGGGAGCCGCTGGCGGTAACCACAATGGTAGTGGCGCCGTTTTTGCGGGCAATGTCGCAAGCGTCCATCAGGTCGCGAGTGCGGCCGGAATTGCTGATAACTACTACGCAATCACCGGGGCGCATGATGGACGCACTCATGACCTGCATATGGCCGTCGCTGTAGGCAATGGAGTTAATGCCCAGCCTGAAAAATTTGTGCTGCGCGTCTTGCGCCACGATGCCAGAGTTGCCCACTCCGAAGAACTGAATGTGTCGCCCGGTGTTGTAGGCATCGACCAGTGCCAACACGGCTTTCTCTATGGCCTGGTTAGATGCGTCATTGCGGTATTTGAGGAACGCCGCTACTGTGTTGTCGATCACCTTGACCATCACATCGCTGGTCTTGTCGTCCATATCCACACTGCGGTGAATAAATGGCACCCCTTCATTGACCGTGCCGGCTAGTTTGAGTTTGAAGTCGGAGAGACCGTCGTAGCCCACGCTGCGACAAAACCGCACGACTGTGGGTTTGCTCACATGCGCGCGATCAGCAAGCTCGGTTACCGGCAATTTGGCAAACGCGCGTGGGTCAGCCAAGCACAGCTTGCCCACCCGTTGTTCGGCAGGGGCAAGTGAGGGCAGCGAGGCTTTGATGCGATCAAGCATGGTAATTCCTGGAGTTAACTTTCTTCAGACCAGCAAAACCCGTCGCGGGCAATCATGGCGCTGGAGGCGCTGGGGCCCCACGTGCCGGATGCATACAAGCGTGGGCCTTGGGTATCAGCGGCCCAGTGGTTCAAGATGGGTTCAACCCAGCGCCAGGCCTCTTCTTGCTCGTCGCTGCGCACAAATAGGTTCAGACGACCGTCAATCACTTCAAGCAGTAGGCGCTCGTAAGCACCTACGCGCTCGGAGCCAAAGCGTTTGTCGAAGTCCAGATCCAATTGCACTGGCGCTAGCGCCTGTGATGCACTGGTGCGGTTTTGGCGGTTGTTTTGCCCTTGGGCAAGCAAGTGCAGCTCAAGCCCGTCTTTGGGCTGCAAGTTGATGACCAGGCGGTTGCCCACGTCGGTGTTGGTGTTGAAGATGGCGTGCGGTGTGGGGCGGAAGTTGATAACGATGCGTGCATCACGCCCAGCCAAGCGTTTGCCTGTTCGGATGTAGAAAGGAACACCAGCCCAGCGCCAGTTGGAAATCTCGGTGCGCAGGGCAACAAAGGTCTCGGTGTTGCTGGTGGGGCTAACGCCGACTTCTTCGCGGTAGCCGGGCACTTTTTCACCTCCGCTGTTGCCACTGGAGTATTGGCCGCGAATTGCGTCTTGTGCCAACGTCTCTTTTGTCCAAGGTTTTAAGGAGCGCAACACTTTGAGCTTTTCGTCGCGGATAGCATCTGCGTGCGAATTGATGGGTGGTTCCATGCCGATGGCACACAGCAGTTGTAGCGCATGGTTT
>JBEANP010000034.1:0-15124 GCA_041165385.1 Pseudomonadota bacterium
GTGCTGGCCTTTGTGACCAACCGCAGTTTTATCGAGAGCCGCACCTTTGACGGCTTTCGCAAAACCGTGGCGAACGAGTTTGCCGATATTTACGTGGTGGACCTGGGTGGCGACGTGCGCGCGAATCCGAAACTGAGTGGCACCAAGCACAACGTGTTTGGCATCCAGACCGGTGTGGCCATCAGCTTCATGGTGAAGAAGGTCAGCGGAACCAAGGACAAGAGAGTAGCCCGCGTGCACTACGTGCGCAGGCCGGAGATGGAAACGGCGGAAGAGAAACTGGGCTTTATTGCTAACCACCCCATGCGCGAGCTAGCCTTTGACGAAGTGCAGCCGGACAAGACGCACAACTGGGTGAACCTGACCAGCAACGATTTTGAGACGCTGATTTCGCTGGCGAGCAAAGAGACCAAGGCGGCGAAGACTGCGGGGAAGGAGCGAGCGATATTCAAGCTGTTTTCGCTGGGTGTTGTTACGGCCCGCGATGAGTGGGTTTACGACTTTTCTCGAGAACGACTCACGGAAAAGGTCCAAGCCTTAATTGATGCATATACGGCGGACGTGGAAAAACTAAAGCATGTACTCGACAGAACGGACCTTGCCAGTAGCTTGGACACCACTATCAAGTGGAGCCGCGCCACAAAGCGAGACCTGGCTAACCGCGTGCCGTATAGCTTTGAGGAAAGTCGAATCGTCACTGCGAACTACAGACCATTCGCAAAATCACAGCTTTATTTTGATAGTCGCCTCAACGAAATGAGGAACTTGACGACCCGCCTTTTTGGCGAATCGGGGCGCGTCGAAAATCGCTCGATTGTTCTTACTGACGCAGGTTCTCAGAAACCCTTCATGGTGCAAGCAATTGACACAGTTCCCGACTATCACTATGTCGGGGCTGCCGCAGCCGCAGTGGCAATGTCGATTGAACGCATCGACGAAGGTGGCAACCGCCACGACAACATCACCGACTGGGCGCTCAAACAGTTCGCCACCCACTACGCCGACGAAATCGGCAAAGGCAAGTCGGCCCGCAAGATCACCAAAGAAGCCATCTTCCACTACTGCTACGCCGTGCTGCACGACCCGCTGTACCGCGAGAAGTACGCACAAAACCTGAAGCGCGAGTTCCCCCGCATTCCGTTTTACAAAGACTTCTGGCAATGGGCCGCATGGGGCGAGGCGCTGATGGGCTTGCACATCGGCTATGAAGGCGTTGCGCCCTTTGCGCTGGTGCGCACCGATGTGCCCGACGCCAAAGTCCGCGCCGCTGGTCTGCAACCCAAAGCCATGCTGCGCGCCGACCCGACGGCTGGCAGCATTACCTTGGACAGCGAGACTAAGCTGAGTGGCATCCCCGCTGAGGCTTGGACCTACAAGCTTGGCAACCGTTGCGCCATCGATTGGGTGCTGGACCAGTACAAAGAGAAGAAACCCAAAGACCCCACCATCCGCGAGAAGTTCAACACCTACCGTTTTGCCGATTACAAAGACAAGGTGGTAGACCTGCTGATGCGCGTAACCACAGTCAGCGTAGAAACTATGCAGATTGTGCAAGCCATGAAAGCGGCTGCACGCTGATACAGCACAGTTTTAGCCCGCTAGCGCTGGTGGAATATGGCTCTATAGCTATTGATTTCATAGCAAATAGCGGGTGTGCCTGTCTTAGTTATGCCTTCGATTTCTCGGAATGGCGTCCCACCCTTCGAGTGATGCAGCAGTGAACGAGTCCAACCGGGTGATGGTCGCGGCACTGGGCGCTGGCCCAATGAGATCAATGTGGGAAAGGTCTGAAAGATTCTCTGGGAAAACCACCAGACATCTTCCCGGCCCTTTGCTGGACGGGTAAAGAATTCCCTCAAAGCCAGCTGCTTTGATCAACTCGGCCATGGTCTGGCTTGGAGCGGGAATACCGAATTGCATGGGCCAAACTCGCCAGTTGTTCTTGACAATGGCCGTGTGAAGTTGTTGTCCACTTTGAATCATGACTTTGCTGGCATCTTTGATGTTGAGCCTCTTGGCCAATTGGGATGCCTCTTTGGGAATTTTTACCTCCCGGAAGAGTTTTCCTACTGAATTCAGCGTGACGAAAGACGTCATGTCAAAAACGTTTTCAATTCGTCCATTCAAGAAAATGGTTGTGAGTCCCACCGCATGCTCCAGAGCCAACTCATCAGGCTTGAGTCCGTCGGTTAGGGCAGTACTGGCAAGCTGAAATTTTTCTCTATAGGCAGTTTCGAAGTCTTCCGCCAAATAAAGAGCAGGCCAAGGATTGAGCGTGTTGTCGTCAAGTTCACAACCTGCATTGAACCGTCCGCCCACCGCTTGCAGGCTTCCTGCACAAGAAAGGGGCTGCAAGCTGTACTGGTAAGACACTGTTCGCGCCCACTTTTGCATGTCTATCGTTATTCCACCGGCTTGCTTCAGCGCTTCGCAGAGTTTTGATCGAAGTCGCCTGCGAGCAGGCTCAACACCAAAATACAGGGACGCAGTTAGTTCATCCAGGTCGCCTGAAACTTTCTGCCAATGTGCAATATCAGCGTTTGAAAAGCGATCCAGTTCTAGGATGCCCCTCAGTGCGGGCACCGAGCCAACACCTTTGCTTGGAATGCGTGGTTTACGGCTAACCAAAATACGCCTGGCCTCAGGTTCTAAGCTGCAATGGGTTTTGCATTGCGCTCGTTCATCGCGTTAATGATGAATTTACGCAGTCGCTCGTACCGGCCAAGCCGAATCATGTCTCTGGGCGAAATGTCACCCAGCATGGGGTTTCTGGCTTTGAACCAAGCCGCTGTTTTGTTCACATCACCCGCGAACATCGATGCAACCATATTGATGGTGTTGGCCACTTCTTCCAGACGGTCACGCATGGGCGTTGGCATGGCGTTGTCGTAGCGTACCGAACTAACCGCCACGCCGGAAAGACGCGACACATCTTCTTTTTTCAGGTTCAGCAGTTCCGGGACCTTTTTCGGCACAAACGCACCACCCTGACCGAACTGCATTACGTCTGGAGGAACAATATCAAAAAGACCGATTTCGGGCTGCATAGTCATTCCTAACTTGCGGTGTAAAACAGCTTTAAATTATCTCACAAGCCAATTTTCCTACTTGGATTGACCATAAATAAACCACAAATCAACCATGATAATTGGCCGCGTTTGACGCACCCTTCAATGCCTTTCAAGCATGGCAAAGCACCAGGGTGTCATAGCCTAAAGGGTGAGCAAAGCGCGGTGTGCTTTACCATTCCACCTTGGGCGCATGCGGTTCTTTCGTTGTTGCCGCGTGTAAGTGGCACGAATCCTAGTGATTCTTCAAGCTATATCTGCTGCTAGCCCTCGTCTCCTATGGGTAAGCAACTACGCCGTACGTGCCCGCCCACCTTTTTCGGCCCAGGTGCGGGTCCAGCGCAGTTGCATCTTGCGCATGACGGCGAGCATCAGCAGTGAGAACACTGCCATCACCACAAAACCTGGCAAAAAGCTGCCGGTGTGTTGTTTTGCCTGGCCCATCATGGCGGGGACAGTGCCACCGCCCAGGGCGCCGATCTCGCCGATCATCGAGCCAGCCACTGCGGTAGATGTGGGCCAGCGCAGTGGCACCAACTGGAACAAAGCACCGTTACCTGCGCCCAGGGCTGCAAAGCACAGAATTAGCAGCAGGGTCGTCATCACCAGAGAGCCAGACGACAGGCCTACGCCGACCAGAGTCACAGCCACGGCCACAAGCACTACGCTTAAGGTGTTAACCCCGCCCCAGTGGTCGGATATCCAGCCACCGGCCACCCGCACCAGTGCCCCCATAAGCGCGGCCAACATGGTCAGCTGCCCAGCTTGTACCTTACTCACGCCGAATTGGTCGTAGTAGTAGGTTGGCAAAAAGGTAACGATGCCGATAAAGCCGCCAAACGTGACCACATAAATCAGGCTGAAAACCCAACCGTCTTTTTCCAACAGGCAACTGAGGTGCTCGCGCATGCTGGCGTGTTCGTCACGATCTGGTGGCTCTTTGGCCATGAACAGTACAACGGCCATGGGCACAAGCGATGCAATGGCTGCGATGCCATACACCGTTTGCCAACCATAGGCTTGTGCCAGCGGGGGGGCCAGCAGCGCAGCCAAGGCTGTGCCTGCGTTGCCCGCACCCACCAACCCCATTGCCAAGCCTTTGTATTTGGGTGGGTACCAGCCGGAGCCCAGTGACATGGCCACACCAAAACTCGCCCCGGCCACGCCAAGAAGCAAGGCCATTTTGAGTAGGTCGTCGTAGGTGTGCACAAAAAAGTACCCAAACGACATGGTGCAGGTGATCAGTACCAGTTCCACCAGGGTGGCTGTTTTACGGCCAACATATTGGGCGAGCAAACCCAGCGGAAAACGCATGATGGCGCCGGCCACGATGGGGATGGACAGCAGCAATCCTTTTTGTGCCGGTGTTAGATGAAATTGCTCGCTGATGAACGGAGCCATTGCGCCATTCATTACCCAGATGACGAATGAGAACATCAGATAAAAAAATGCAGCGAACAACGTGGGTGTGTGCCCGCTTTTCAAAAAGTCGCGAAATCCGGCCATAAATAAGCTCCGATGGGGTGGGTGCTGGGGTGGGGTGGACGTGCTGCGGTGACCGGTGCTGTAAGGGAGCTCCAGGCTATCTGTGCGCTGTCTCTACAGCACGCACCAAACCGCAACACTATGACTAGACCGTCGTTGGCCTTTATTGAATTAAGCAGGATTTATGCCTGCTTTTTGTGCCAGACACGCACAAAAAAAGGGCGTCTATTACAGAGGCCCTTTTTTTGTGAGTTGGCGGCGTGCTAATGCCGCACTTTTGTAGCTGCTTTTTTTACGCGGCTTTTTCAACGTGGGCTTGGCGTGTGTACAAGAAATCAATTACGGCCTTGCGGTAACCCAGGTACTGCGGACTGTCCGCCAGGGCCACGCGGTTACGCGGACGAGGCAGGTCCACCGAGAGGATTTCGCCAATGGTGGCGGCGGGGCCGTTGGTCATCATCACGATCTTGTCACTCAGCAGCACGGCCTCGTCCACATCGTGGGTCACCATTACCACGGTACTTTGGGTGCGCGCCACAATTTCCAGCAGCTCGTCTTGCAGCTTGGCGCGAGTTAATGCGTCCAGCGCACCAAAAGGCTCGTCCATCAGCAGCACTTTGGGCTCCATGGCCAGGGCACGGGCAATGCCTACGCGCTGTTTCATGCCGCCGGATATTTCACCGGGGCGCTTTTGGGCAGCAGGCGTCAGGCCTACCAAGGCTAAGGCCGCGTCGGTGCGTGCCATCAACTGGGCTTTGTTTTCAGACGCTGCACCAGTGCTCTTTGAACCTGCACCAAAAACGCGCTCTACGCCCAGGTACACGTTCTCAAAACAAGTGAGCCACGGCAGCAATGAATGGTTTTGAAACACTACCGCGCGCTCGGGGCCCGGGCCTTTGATCTCGCGGTTGGCGCACAGCAGGGTGCCTTCGGTGGGCGAGGTCAGGCCGGCAATCAGGTTGAGCAAGGTGGACTTGCCGCAGCCCGAGTGGCCAATCAACGCCACAAACTCGCCCTTGGCGACGGTCAGGTTGATATCGCGCAGGGCCGGAAAGTTGCCCTTCTTGGTTTTGAAGGTTTGCTCGACGCTTTGAATTTCGATGAACTTTTGCATGGTTTTCTTTCATGTTGGGGACAGAGCTAAAGATCTGTCCCGCAAGGCCTCTAGCTTTTTACTTCTTCAAACGTAAATGCAGTGGCGATTTTGATCAGGGCGTACTCCAGCACCAGCCCGACAATGCCAATCACGAAGATGGCGATGATGATGTTCTTGACGTTCAGGTTGTTCCACTCGTCCCACACCCAAAAGCCAATGCCCACGCCGCCGGTCAGCATCTCAGCGGCCACAATCACCAGCCAGGCGGTGCCTACGGCCAAGCGCACACCCGTCAGCATGTAGGGTAGTACCGAGGGGAACAAGATTTTGGTGATGATCTTCCACTCGCTCAGGTTCAGCACCCGGGCCACGTTCATGTAGTCCTGCGGCACGCGCTGCACACCCACTGCGGTGTTGATCACCATGGGCCAAATGGAGCAGATAAAAATCGTCCAGATGGCCGCCGGGTTGGCCCCTTTGAACACCAGCAGACCAATCGGCAACCATGCCAATGGCGACACCGGGCGCAGCAGGCTGATCAGTGGGTTAAACATGCGGCTCAAAAAGTCGAAGCGACCAATCAAGAAGCCCAGCGGAATGCCCACCGCAGCGGCCAGGCCAAAGCCCAGTGCCACGCGTTGCAGCGACATCAGCACGTTCCAGCCCACGCCTTGGTCGTTAGGCCCTTTACGGTAGAACGGGTCGCTGAAGATCGTGATGGCCTGCTGCAGCGTTTCCCAGGGGCTGGGAATGCTGTTTTTGGTACCAATACTCACCACCGCCCAAATACCCACCAGCAGGGCCAAGCCCAGCACCGGTGGCAGCACACCCATCAGCAGGCCATTCCAGTCATAGCCAGGTTTGGACACAGCTTTCACCACCGGTTTAGACTCTTTTTGGGCCTTAGCGCCCGTGGATATTGCATGAGCTGCTTCCTTTTTGATAGCAATTTCCTCTGCCGATGCGGCTAGCGGGGAGTGAAAAACGGCGCTGACCATGGTGGTCTCCTTGCGGTTAGTGAAAGGTTAGGCCTTGACTTTGAAGCCGTCGGCGTATTTCTTGGGGTCTTTGCCGTCCCACACCACGCCGTCCATTAGCTTGGCGGTGCGCAGCACGTCTTTGGGTACGGGCGTTTTGGTGGCAGTGGCGGCTTGCTTGTAGATCTCGATCTGGTTGATTTGTTTGGCCACAGTCAAATAATCGGGATGCTCTTTGAGCAAGCCCCAGCGTTTTTGCTGCGTCAGGAACCACATCCCGTCGCTCAGGTAAGGGAAGTTGACCGCACCGTCGTTGAAAAACTTCATGTAGTTTGGGTCATCCCACGTCTTGCCCAGGCCGTTTTGGTAGCGACCCAAAATGCGCTGGTTGATAGCGTCCACGCTGGTGTTCACATACGACTTGTCGGCAATGGTTTCGGCCATCTTGTTTTTGTTGGACAAGTTGGCGTCAATCCACTTGCCAGCTTCCAGAATGGCTGCGGTTACTGCGCGGCACGTGTTGGGGTTTTTCTTGGCAAAGTCACCGGTGGTGGCCAGCACTTTTTCGGGGTGGTCTTTCCAGATGTCTTGGGTGGTCATGGCGGTGATGCCAATACCGTCAATGATGGCGCGGTGGTTCCAAGGCTCGCCCACGCAGTAGCCATCCATATTGCCCACGCGCATATTGGCCACCATTTGCGGTGGCGGCACGGTAATGACCTTGGCGTCGCTCAGCGGGTTGATGCCGTTGGCCGCCATCCAGTAGTACAGCCACATGGCATGGGTGCCTGTGGGGAAGGTTTGCGCGAAGGTGTATTCACGCTTGTCAGTTTGCATCAGCTTGGCCAGGCTGGGGCCGTCTACGGCACCTTTATCAGCCAGCTTTTTAGACAGCGTGATGGCTTGGCCGTTTTGGTTCAGCGTCATCAACACAGCCATGTCTTTTTTGGCTCCGCCTACACCCAGGTGCACGCCGTAGGCCTGACCGTACAGCATGTGGGTGAAGTCGTTTTCGCCGCTCATGACCTTATCGCGCACGCTGGCCCAGCTGGACTCTTTGGTGGGGATGATCTTGACGCCGTATTTTTGGTCCAAGCCCAGTACAGACGCCATTACGATGCTGGCGCAATCCGTCAGCGGAATGAAGCCGATTTTTACTTCGGTTTTTTCAGGCGCATCCGAGCCAGCGGCGTATACCGCAGCGCGCAGGGCGGGGTTAATTCCAATAGCGCCTACTGCGGCGGTTTGCAGCACAGCGCGGCGGCTGAGTTTGGTTTTCAGAAGATCAGTCATGGCAATACTCCTAAGAAAAAAAAGAAAACAAAAAAGGCGTCCGCACGGGGCTCAACAGCGCTGTGCGCGTATGAACCTGTGGGGACGCCTTTGTCCTTTTTGCCAGTGCCCTGCCCGACGTTGGACGGGGCGCTGTGCATAACCGTTGCCGGTCTTGGTATTGACTAATGCAATGAGCGTGCCAAGCTATCTTGCTATTGGTTTGATAGCTGTTAGCGCACATTCCACAGGGGCTAGAGGACTATTTGTTCTTAAATCTGTGGCGTGTTGGCAAAAAGCACTGAAATTGTGCGCTGCACCATATTTAGGCGCGAATGCACGGTGCAGGAGCTGTGATTCAGCTTGGTGTGTACCCGCACAGATGATTGCGTCACCAATGCTTAGTCTGGGCATGTGTGAACTCACAAGCGCACAACAACCTTTAACCACCCGTTAGAAAGTAGTCACCATGAACAAAGACCAAGTCACAGGAACCGCCCACAAGATTGCCGGAAAAGTACAAGAAAGTGCAGGCAAGGCCATCGGTAGCCATAAGCAGCAGATCAAGGGCCTGCAAAAACAGGCGCTGGGCAGCGCTGAAAAAGCCATAGGCGATGCCAAGCAAGGCGTCAAGCAGGTGGTGGACGCCAGCAAAGCGGCAGTCGCCAAGTTATAAGCTCTCATTGAGTCCACTGCGCCCTTTTATCAACATGCGCCAGGCGGAATCTTGTATCTACAGGCAGTTCCTTCACTCATCAATGCGTGACGGAATTTGCCCCTAGCAACTCAAGCTCGCAGGAACGTCAGCAACGCATCGTTGAACGCCAACGCGTGCGATACGTTGAGCCCGTGTGGCGCCCCGATTACCGTGACCAGCTTGCTGTGCGCAATGGCGCGGTGGGTGCGTTGCCCCGAGCCGCCAATGGGGACGATCATGTCAGCACTGCCGTGAATAACCAGCGTGGGCACAGTCACCTTCTTCAGGTCTTCGCGAAAGTCTGTGGTGCTGAAAGATTCCATACACGCCAACGCAGCGTGCGGGGCTGATTGGTGGCACAGTGCTATGGCCTCGGCGCGCTGTGATTCGCTGACTTGCTCTACACCATTGGCCGAGTAAAAGTCCTTGGTGAATTGGTCGAAAAAGGTCGTGCGGCTCTGCTCTAGCAAATGCTTGGCCTTGACCGCTGCGTCTGCGGTGAGTGGGCCTTCTGGGTTGTTGGCGGTGTTCATCAGATAGGGGGGCACTGCCGCAGCAAACACCACGCTGTACAGACGCGATTCCCCGAAACGGGCGACGTAGCGTGCCACTTCGCCCCCGCCCATCGAGAAGCCGACCAGGGTTACATCTTCCAGCCCGCACAGCGCAATGACCCGCTGCAAGTCGTCCGCCAAAGTGTCGTAGTCGTAGCCAGATTCCGGCTTGTCCGAATGGCCAAAGCCCCTTCGGTCATAAGCCACTACGCGGTATCCCGCCGCGCGCAATGCAGAACCCTGTAGTTTCCAAGCTTGGGCAGAAAGAGGCCAGCCGTGGATAAGTACCACCGGTCTGCCGCTACCACCGCTGTCGTCGATGTGCAGGTGTGTGGTGTCAGCAGGAGTGGCACTGGTGACGCCAGCGACAGCACTTCCCAATGCACCTGCGACTGCGCCCAGTGTGGCCCCGACTACGACCCCCATTGGACCGGCCACGACGCCGCCGACTGCAGCACCTGTGGCCATACCGGCCACCGCACCACCGCCCATCAGCACCGAGTTAGCCTCGCGCTGCGCCTCTAAGGGGGCCAGAGCAGTCTGTGCGCCTGGATTGGGGTCCTGCGACGGAACGCCGTGGCCGGGGAGGGCCTGCTCTACAAGGTCTTTGTCCAACGTTTCGGTGGCGGATTTCAACGTGTTAGGTAATCGGGTCATTGGCTTCCTTCTGTTGCGTGACCTTAGGTCCGCGAAGGCTGGTCTGACTGTGCGGCGGCACACGATTACGGTGGAGCCAATCTACATATTCGCCGACGACCGTCGACCACAGTGTGGCTATTGCTCTTGAGGCAATGTGATTTTCAGGCTCGCCAAAATCAATGTGAGCGTCAGCCCAATGTGCAGCAAGTCACCTGGCTGAAGCGCATTTAACTGCAATTTAGCGGCAAATGCTGCGAGTGTGCTCAGCAAAAGTAGCCCAGTCACTGCGGTTAACCATTGCTTATGCAAAGTGCCGCGGATCAATATGGCCAGTGCCGCGATGATTGCGCAAATGGATGTCCAAATTTTTAGCTGAGCAACTATCACCACCAGTGTGCAAAAAACTGCGGCAATCACCAAAAATATCCATGCGAAGCGGCGTTGCGTTGCCACTGCACTGGTGCTTTGGGTCATAGATATCGCCAATAGTGGCAGGCCCACGCCAGCGCCCAACATAGAAAAAAACTGGTGCAATTGCGGCAGAGGCAGCAGGCCCGAAAAACGAAGTGCGCCCAAGGTTGCTGCAACGCCCAGCAAGCAGGCTGAAAGGCGCAGAGCCACTCCCGTAGGTGCTGTTTGCTTGGCTACGTAAAAAGCCGTGACCGCCAAGAGACCGTCAAAAAGGGCTTGCAAATTCATGCCTGCTCCTCAGTTGTGAGGATCGCGTTGGCTTGCGCAGTCGTATTGCGCTGCATGGCTAGGGCCCACAGGCACAGCAGCAAAGCCGCCGCACCTGCTGCCCGTGTTGTCATGTTCACTGGGTGAAACCAGACGCCCAGCGCCAAAGGCACCAAAATCAATATGGAACGTAAAGTTTCAAGCCGTAGCGCACCGTGCTTGTTCTCAAACAGCCGCGCCAGGCAGGCAGTGCTAGCGGCAATAGCTGCGGTGTACGTCAGCCGCAGTGGCATCGGCATGTCGGCGGCTGATGTCAGCAAGTCCAGCACTAACAGCAGAATGACCACGGTAGCGATGACTCCGTAGCGTTGCTGCCAACGGTTCGACTCGGTTTCAAAGCGGCGGCCGTCCCAAGGGTTGGTTTCAACTATTGGTGCGTCGGTAGGGACCCAGCCGGGTGGAGCAAACACCACCATCAGGCGATTGCGCCAGCCGCGTGTAGCGCGGGCATCGCAGTAGATACCCGCAAAGTTTTTCAGGTTGCCCCACACAGGGCTCCAGCTATTGAGGGGTTTCAGCGTGCCGTAGACCACAGGTTCATCGTCACGTTCCGCAGCAAAGGTGCCGAACATGCGGTCCCACAAGATCAGTGTGCCGCCGTAGTTGCGGTCAATGCAGTAATCGTTGCGGCCGTGGTGAACGCGGTGGTTGGCAGGAGTTACCAGTACGCGGTCTGCCCAGCCCATCTTGTTGATCAATTGGGTATGTACCCAAAACTGGTACACCGCACTCATCAATGCGGTTATGGCAAACACCATTACCGGAATTCCGGCAATGGCCATAGGCAAGTAAAACATCCAATAGAAGAATTGGTTGGTCCAGGATTGACGGAAGGCGGTGGCCAGATTGAAGTCTTCGCTGGAGTGATGGACTACGTGCGACGCCCATAACAAGTTCACTTCATGCCCACTACGGTGGGCCCAGTAGTAAAAAAAGTCGTACATGAAAAATGCCACGATCCAGACGGCAGGATTCTTGACGTCCCACGTGAATGCAGCCACTTGGTCCACTAGCAATGCGTATACCGCTATGGACATGAGCTTGGCAAGTGACCGAATGGTTTCACTAACAAACCCGATGTTTAAGCTGGTAATGGCATCGTGAAAGCGGTACACCGATTTGCCGCGCTTTTTGGCAACCACAATTTCAATCACCATCAAGGTCAGGAAAAACGGAATCGCGTAGAGAATGAGGCTCATGGGATTTTGAAAATCAAAAAACAACGGACTTTGATTGTTCAAGAGCTACCTTAGACCGACTGTCGGCTGGCCGACAAATGCCACCCATCCCACTTATGACAAACCCTAGTGCCGTGCCCGATATTCGATTGTTATTGCAGTCCACCGTGTGGGGCACTGCGGGAGACGACGTGTTGGATGCGGCCTGTCGTGTGGCACGCGTGGAGCAATTCAAAACTGCCACGCTACTGAGTGCCGCTGGCGAGCAGCCGTCATATTTGCGCCTGGTCGTTAAGGGCCATATTGAAGTGGTGGCAAGAAACGCAGGGGGTGCCGAATTTGTCGTGGGCTACATCACGTCTGGTGGCTGGGCGACGTGGTTGGCGTGTTTCATGCGCCAACCACCCGACAATGATTTTTACAGCAGCTCGAACGCCACGTGTATTGCAATGCCGATTGCTGAGGTGCAGGCCGTTTGTGAGCGTTATCCCCAAACCTATCCCCACATCATCCGGCAGATCGGGCGGCGCATGCGCTTGTTGATCGAGTGGACCGGGCAGTCTGTATTGGTTGGCCCGGTGCAGAGGCTTGCCAAACTGCTGCATATTCTGGCGAGAGAGAGCCCTACGGTTTCCAATAGCGCCAAGCTGCATGTAACGCAGGCGCGTTTGGCCAGCCTGGCACGCTGTTCCCGGCAGACTGCAAACACGCTAATCGGTGTTCTCGAACAAAAAGGGTTGGTGGTGTGTGGCTATAGCAGCGTGGAAATTCCGAATCTCCAGCGCTTAGCTGCGTTTGCGGATGCTGAGGCTGAGGCTGTCGTTTAACCCAGCAAATCAGCTACATCGAGCATGCGCTGTGCCACTTCGACAATCTTCAGGTTTTTGTCCATTGCGGTTTTGCGCAGCTTGGCGTAGGCCACGTCTTCACTGAGTTGCTGGCGCTGCATCAGCAGGGTCTTTGCGCGGTCTATGACCTTTCGGTCGTGCATGGCAGTCGACAGTTCGTTGAGTTCATTGCGGGTTTCTGCTAGCTCTTTGCGTAGGGCCTGCTCTTGCTCAAAACGGGCTAGTGCAACATCCAGAATCGGGCGAATGCGGTCAGGTTGCAGCCCCGCTACGATGTAAGCGGTGACCCCGGCGGCGACGGCGGCTCGGGCATTGTTGGTGTCATGGTCATTGGTAAACATCACGATGGGGCGCCGTGCATCCCGCGTGGCCATGACTACGTGTTCTAGCGCGTCGCGTGCATCACTTTCAGCGTCCACAATAATCAGATCCGGTTGCAGTTGGGCTAGACGCTCCGTCAGAAATACATCGGCTGGCAGTGAGGCCACCAAATTGAAATCACTTTCCAGCAGCCCAATGCGCAAACTGCGCGAGCGCTCTGCCTGGTTAATGGCGTGGGTTTCGGTGGGGTCAGCAATCACCAAATCCGGCGTAATCACCACAATTCGAAGGGCGTCAGTCATAGCTTTAGTCTAAGCATAAATCGCGCCAATAATGGTACCGCCATGCGGTTTGAAAACCGGCCCGTTGGTATAGCGCCAAGGCTGCGGTGTTGCCCTCTTCAACCTGCAAAAAAATGCGGTCTATGCCATTTGCAATGGCCTTTTGTGCAAGCGCTGCGACCACGCAGCCAGCCAAGCCACGGCATTGGGCGCGTTCTACGGTGCGCATGCCGTGCAAGCTTGCCCAGCCGTGGCTGAACGATGCGGTGCCTGCGGCCGCCGGCCCTTGAGGGTCGGAAATGCTGGCAAACACAACAGTGTGGCTGCGGCTCAGGGCTTGTACGCGGTGCATGCCGTCGACTGGGTCAAAGCCGGGTGCGGTGTACACCTCTGACCACTGCGCAGTTGGACGAACGGTTAAGGTCACCAGGTCTTTTGCACGGGTGTCGACTTGTTCCAGAATGCGTTGTGCGGAGCCGACTTGTACCAGTGTGGGCTGTTGCGGTGTGAAACCCAATCGGTTTAGTTCTTGATGAATGCCGGATAGGCCCGCGACATCAGCCACACGAAATGCGGCTGGCAGTTGGTGCGCGGTGTATCGATCCACAATTTTTGGCAAGATGCGGGTGTCTTGTGCAGCATGGCGAAGGGGCACGGCACTTTTGGCGCGGCCGATGGTGGACTGGTCAAATGGCAGTAGCCAGCCGGGGAGGGCTTCCAAAGCGGGTGGAGCAACCGCATCCAGCGTGGCTCGCTCTAAAGATTCGATGTCGTCATCTGTGACGGAGTAATACAGCATGGTCGTACTCTAAACTCTGCGCCCTATGCTGAACAACATGCTGGTTTTGGGAATTGAGTCGTCATGCGACGAAACAGGGGTGGCCTTGGTGCAAACGCGCGCGCAAGGAGTGCCCGTGCTGCTGGCCCACGCGCTGTACAGCCAGATTGAGATGCACCAGGCCTTTGGCGGCGTGGTGCCTGAGCTGGCCAGCCGCGACCACATTCGCCGCGTGCTACCGCTGGCCAAAGAAGTGTTTGCCAGTGCAGACCGCACCCTGGCGGATGTGGACGTAGTGGCCTACACCCGTGGCCCCGGGTTGGCAGGTGCTTTGCTGGTGGGTGCAGGCGTGGCTTGCGCGCTGGGCGCTGCGATTAATAAGCCGGTGCTGGGCGTGCACCACCTGGAAGGGCACTTGCTCTCGCCGTTTTTGAGTGAAGACCCACCCGAGTTCCCCTTTGTGGCCCTGCTGGTTTCAGGTGGCCACACGCAGTTGATGCGGGTGGACGGGGTAGGGCGCTACACCATTCTGGGTGAAACCATTGACGACGCTGCAGGCGAGGCGTTTGATAAGTCGGCCAAGCTCATGGGGCTGGCTTATCCGGGCGGGCCGCTGTTGGCTAAGCTGGCGTTAGAAGGCAGCCCCACGGCCTACGCGTTACCACGGCCGTTGCTGCACAGTGGCAACCTTGACTTTTCGTTTGCGGGCTTGAAGACTGCAGTGTTGGTGCAATCGCAGCGCATGGTGGCCGCTGCGGGGGCAGCGCGTTTTGAAGACTTGCCGCGCCAAGCCCAAGCCGATTTGGCGGCATCCACGCAGGCGGCCATCGTAGATGTGTTGCTAAAGAAATCCATGACTGCGCTGAAAGAAACTGGTCTTAAACGGCTGGTGGTGGCGGGTGGCGTAGGGGCTAACCGCGAGCTGCGCTCGCAACTCAACGCAGCATGTGCCAAACGCGGCGTGCGCGTGCACTACCCCGAGCTGCACCTGTGCACCGACAACGGCGCCATGATTGCCATGGCTGCTGCCATGCGACTGCAAAGCGGCATGCAAACTGCCAGCACGACTTACGGTTTTGACGTGAAGCCGCGCTGGCCACTGGATGCCATCACACAGGTGTAATTTTGTGTAGCCGCCGTGCTTATTGAATTTCGATTTCAATAACGTTTTTGACGGGTACTTTTTTCGCTA
>JBEANP010000035.1:0-14913 GCA_041165385.1 Pseudomonadota bacterium
GCCACTTTCAGATCCGTTCTTTTTGAAGCTGGGCGGTGGATTTAACGGTGGCATTGGTACCTCAGCAAGCTGGATTCTTGGCGGCATTATCTGCCTGGCCATCATCGCTTCCATGATGGCCAAGCGACGCGCTAAACAACGCTACGACGTGCCAACCAATCCGCTGGTAATGGACGCATTGTTTGCATTGATCCCCATCATTCTTGTCTTGGGCTTTGTAGCGGTAATGAATTCCTACCAGATTCCTAGTAAGGACGACGCGCAGGGCATTCCCATTCCGGTACTCATCTGGGGTGCAGTGGCATTGTTCATGTCGTTTATCGTGCACCGCACACGCTTTGGTCGCTATGTTTTTGCCATGGGTGGCAATCCTGACGCGGCAGAGTTGGTTGGTATTCCGGTTAAGCGCGTCACCATGATGCTGTTTTTGTTACTGGCAGTTTTGACCACCATAGCGGCCATTGTGGCTATCTCTCGATTGAATGCAGGTACCAATTCACTGGGCAATAGCTTGGAACTGCTGGTGATTGCAGCCACCGTGATTGGTGGAACTGCTTTGGCAGGCGGCAGTGGAACAATTTTGGGCTCTGTACTGGGGGCACTCATCATGCAATGCATTGACAGTGGCATGCTGCTGCTAGACGTATCCATCGGTACCCGCTACGTGATCATTGGCCAAGTGTTGATTGCAGCGGTGGTGTTCGATGTGGCTTATCGTAAATGGACAGGAGACGTGCTGTGAGTACCACCACATCCCAAATGGAAACAAATAGCAGACCCAAAGTGGATCTCAACAAATGCCTTGTGGAGATGCGCAACATCAACAAGGCATTCGGTGGGGTGCATGCAGTTGAAAACGTAAGTATCAACCTCTACCCCGGCGAAGTGGTGGCGGTGCTGGGTCATAACGGCGCAGGCAAATCGACCTTGATGAAAATGCTGGCGGGCGCTTATCCGATTGACAGCGGCGATGTAATTATCAATGGCACCAAAGCCAACATCCGCACTCCCGCGGATGCACAAGCTGCGGGCATTGAATCCATCTATCAGACGTTGGCGTTAGCGGACAACCTAGACTCGGTAGCTAATTTGTTCTTGGGGCGTGAGCTGTTGACCAAATGGAAGACGCTCGACGACCACCGCATGGACGCTGATGCCCGCAAAGTATTCCAGCGCCTGAACAAAAACTTTAAAAACTACCACACGCCAGTGCGCCGCTTGTCGGGTGGCCAGCGTCAAGTGGTGGCTATTTCCCGTGCTATCTACTTCAACGCCCAGATTCTGATCATGGACGAACCCACTGCGGCCCTAGGCCCAGAGGAAACGGCGATGGTGGCCAAGCTGATTGAGCAACTCAAGGCCGAAGGCGTTGGCATTTTCCTGATCAGCCACGATATGCACGACGTGTTTGCGCTCAGTGACCGACTGGCTGTCATGAAAAATGGCAAAGTAGTGGGCACCTATCGCACCCAAGACGTCACCGAAGACGAGGTTTTGGGCATGATTATTTTGGGCAAGAAGCCCGAGGGCAAACCGCTAACCGAGCGCAACCCTCGCTAATTGCGGGCGCACGTCTGGGCTCACCTGCCATGAAAACGACAGGCGATATACAACTACTCAAGCGCATCAATCGCAGTGTTTTACTGCGATTGATGCTCAACAGCCCGGGGCTCTCGCGCGCCCGACTTGCTTCGCACAGCGGACTCACAAAATCTACGGTGAGTGGCTTGGTGCGTGAGCTTATTGATGAGCATTGGCTCATAGAAGCTGACTCTACAGTTGCTGCAGAAGGCATGGGACGTCCATCAACGCCACTACATGTGAACAGCAATGTACGGGTTTTGATTGGTATTGAAATTGCTGTTGAGTGCGTGCGTTTGGTGTGTGTGTCCGTCACAGGGATCATCATCTCCGAAGCCGAAGCACCACTCAAGAACAGTCAACCCGAACGCGTTTGTACGCAAGTTGCGCGAATGGTCAAAACGCTGAGCGCCGATCTGCAAGCCCAAGGCCTTTTGCTCAGCGGTGTGGGGGTGTGCCTGCCTGGTGCCATCAACGATGAGTCAGGGATTGTCCGCCTTGCTCCCAATTTGGAATGGCGCAACGTGGCTTTTCTGCCCATGATTGCAAATGCATTTCGCTTAGCCGGGGTCTCGTCAACACAAATTCATTTACAAAATGACGCTGACGCTGCCGCATTGGGCGAATACGAATTTGGTTTAAGCGATGGCGATGACCCTCTGATCTTTATCAACTGCGATGTAGGTGTGGGTGCTGGCATTGTGCTGAATGACCGCCTTTTTACCGGTTCTGTGGGGACGGCTGGCGAGATAGGGCACACCATTTTGCAAATCAACGGCCCACTCTGCTCGTGCGGGCGCAATGGCTGCGCCGAAACCTTTATCGGCTCCCGATTTTTGCGCAAAAAGGCAGATGTGGATGCCGCAGGTCAATACCTCGGGGTGTTGATACAAAACCTCGATGCCATGTTCAACCCGCGTGTACTGGTGCTAGGTGGTCGCTCCTGCATTAACAACCCTGGTTTGGTCGAAAAAGCGCGGCAAACCTTGCTTACATACGCCCAAGGCGCTGGATTACCTGCACCCGAGGTAAGGGCAGCACGGTATGGTCTGCAAGCTGCTGCCGTGGGCGCTGCAGCGTTGGTGTTGCACCGGTTTCTTAGGCCCATGCTGGTCGGTGCTTTTGTAGACACAGGGGTCAACCCTCATCACGAATTGCCTACCTCCAATTTGAAAACCGCGCTATCAAAGCGCTATCTTGGCGACCCCGCACATGTACTTAGGCATTGATATAGGCACGTCTGAAGTCAAGACGCTGTTACTCGACAACACGCACCGCGTGATCGGCGTATCCGGGGCAACCTTAGAGGTGTCGCGCCCCCATCCAGGTCACAGCGAACAAGACCCGCAGAGTTGGTGGACTGCGACGCAATCTGCACTTGCCACGCTGAGCAGTCAGCACCCGGAGTCTTATGCAAAGGTAAGTGCTATCGGACTATCGGGGCAAATGCACGGCGCAGTGTTGCTAGACAAACACGACGCGGTGTTGCGCCCAGCCATTTTGTGGAACGATGTGCGCAGCGCAGCGCAGTGTCTGGAAATGATGGCGGTTTTGCCAGCGCTGCCACAGCTTGCTGGCAGCTTGGCTATGCCCGGGTTCACCGCCCCCAAACTTCAGTGGGTCGAAAAATACGAACCACACATTTTTGCAAAAGTGGCGAAGGTTCTCCTGCCCAAAGATTACTTGCGACTTCTGCTCACGGGTGAGCATGTGTCCGATATGTCGGATGCCAGCGGCACCATGTGGCTCGATGTAGCCAACCGCCAATGGTCACCTGAATTGCTAGCGCTGACGCATTTAAATGAAAGCCACATGCCACGTTTGGTGGAAGGCAGCCAATCCAGTGGAGTCATCAGCAGTGGTGCTGCTAAATTGCTAGGGCTAGGCGCAGGCATCGTGGTAGCAGGCGGTGCCGGTGACAACGCATCCAGCGCCATTGGTATGGGTGCTGTAAACGCCGGCGAAGGCTTTTTGTCGCTTGGCACCAGTGGCGTTTTGTTTGTCGTCACACCAAGTTACCAGCCCAACGCAGCCAGTGCCACACATGCGTTTTGCCATGCCATCCCTAACCGCTGGCACCAGATGAGTGTGATGCTGTCGGCCGCCAGCTGCTTGCAATGGGCCGCTAGCGCATTGGGCATGGAGTCCGCAGGGGCGCTGGAGGCCAAAGCCAGCCAACTCAGCGATGCAGACCGCGCTGAAGCACCGATTTTTCTTCCCTATTTGAGTGGCGAACGTACCCCCCATAACGATGCCCAAGTGCGTGGCAGTTTTCACGGGTTAGGAAACAGCACAGACCAAGCAGCGCTGGCCTACGCCGTCATAGAGGGGGTGACTTTCGGATTGACCGACGGCTTGAACGCGTTGAAACAAGCAGGCAGCAGCGTCACACGGTTGTCGTTGGTTGGTGGCGGCGCGCGCAGTGCGTTTTGGGCGCAGCAATTGGCTTCGTCTTTGGATGTGGCCATTGTTACGCACCCCGAATCCACTGCAGGCGGTGCACTGGGCGCTGCACGTTTGGGTTGGTTGGCCACTGGTACACCGGTGGAGCAGGTTTGCATCAAACCCGAGGTCGACAAAACCTACATGCCCGATGCTGCAGAGCAACGCCTATTAGCCCCTAGATACGAACGCTTCAAGGCCTTGTACCAGGCACTGAAATCCATTTAATAACCCCCCTTTTTTTGGAAGACCACCATGACTAGCTATTTCAATGCCGTGTCCCCGATTCGCTTCGAAGGGCCCCAATCACAAAACCCCCTGGCCTTCAAGTGGTACGACAAAGACCGCATCGTTCTGGGCAAGCGCATGGAAGACCACCTGCGCTTTGCGGTGTGCTACTGGCACAGCTTCTGCTGGAATGGTTTCGACCCCTTTGGCTATGACGGCACGTTCGAACGCCCTTGGCAACGCATTGCCGACCCCATGACGGCGGCAAAAGCCAAAGCTGACGTGGCCTTTGAATTTTTTAGCAAACTGGGCGCGCCCTTCTACTGCTTTCACGACCGCGATGTGGCCCCTGAAGGTGCAACACCACGCGAAAGTGTTTCCAATCTGCACGCCATGGTCGACTACCTGGGAGCCAAGCAGCAAGAGACGGGCATGAAGCTCTTGTGGGGTACTGCCAACCTGTTCAGCCACCGCCGTTTTATGGGAGGTGCGTCGACCAACCCAGATCCTGAAATTTTTGCGCTGGGTGCATTACAAGTCAAAGAGGCCATGGACGCCACGCTCAAGCTCGGCGGTGCCAATTACGTACTGTGGGGCGGCCGCGAGGGCTACGAAACCCTGCTCAACACCAAGATGGGGCATGAGCTGGACCAGATGGGCCGCTTCCTGCACATGGTGGTGGACTACAAACACAAGATCGGCTTCAAGGGTGCCATTCTGCTGGAACCCAAACCCCGCGAACCGTCCAAACACCAATACGACTTTGACGTGGCTACCGTACACGGCTTCTTGCTCAAGCACGGTCTGGAAAACGAGATCAAGGTCAACATTGAAGCCAACCACGCCACACTGGCTGGCCACAGCTTTGAGCACGAAATTGCCAGCGCTGTGGACCTCGGCATCTTTGGCTCCATCGACATGAACCGTGGCGACATGCAATGCCAGTGGGACACCGACCAGTTCCCCAACAACATCCCGGAAACCGCGCTGGCGATGTACCTGATTTTGCAAGGCGGCGGCTTCACCACCGGTGGTGTCAACTTCGACAGCAAAGTGCGCCGCCAATCCATCGACCCCGAGGACATGTTCTTCGGCCACATTGGTGCCATGGACGTGAGCGCCCGCGCCTTGTTGATTGCAGAGAAAATGATTTTGGATGGCCGCTTTGCCAAACACACCGAAGACCGCTACGCCGGCTGGAACTCCGGATTTGGCAAAGACGTGCTAGAGGGCAAATTCACGCTCGACGCGGTTGCCGCGCGCGTATTGGCTAACAACACCGACACACGTCCAGTGTCTGGCCGTCAAGAGCACCTGGAAAACCTGCTGAACTCGTTTATCTGAGTGAAACCAACCATGAAAAAAGTCGTTTGGGGCGTGCTCAGTACTGCCAAGATTGGGTGGGAGAAAGTCATCCCCGCCATGCAAAAAGGCGAGTGTTGCGACATTCGCGCCATTGCATCGCGCGATCTGGCGAGGGGGCGTGCATTGGCAGACAAGCTGGGCATTCAAAAAGCATACGGCAGCTACGAAGAGCTGATTGCCGACCCTGAGATTGAAGCCATCTACAACCCGCTTCCCAACGACCAGCATGTGCCCATGACACTCATGGCAGCGCGTGCAGGCAAGCATGTGTTGTGCGAAAAACCTGTAGCACTCACCGCCACCCAGGCGGCAGAGCTGCGCGAAGTGGCTGACAAAGTGCACGTCATGGAAGCCTTCATGGTGCGCTTTCACCCGCAATGGATTGCGGTGCGTGAGCGCGTGCAGCGTGGTGAATTGGGCGATTTGCGGGCGGTTCAGGCGTACTTTTCGTACTTCAACCGGGACGCCAACAACATCCGCAACCAGGTAGACATTGGCGGCGGTGCCTTGTACGACATTGGTTGCTACCCCATCGTCACCGGGCGGTTTTTATTCGGTACTGAGCCCAAGCGCGTGATTGCGCTATTCGACCGCGACCCTGAATTCAAAACCGACCGCACGGTCAGCGCCTTGGTGGACTTTGGCGAAGGTCGCCGTCTGGACTTCACCATCTCCACCCAGTCAGTACCGTACCAACGGGTACAGATTTGTGGCACGAAGAAACGCATTGAAATTCACATCCCGTTCAACGCGCCTTTGGGCGGTTCGACGCAGCTATCTACTGATGACGGATCGCACCTGGATGGCCAATCCACAACCAGCGAAACCATTGCCGCCTGCGACCAATACACGCTGCAAGGCGATGCGTTCTCTCGCGCCGTTCGCGGCGAAATTGCCCTGCCCTATGGCATAGAAGACGCCATTGCCAATATGCGCGTGATTGACGCATTGTTTGCGTCTGAAAAAACCGGCGCTTGGGTTACTGTTTAAGAGGTTTGCAATGAAAAAAGCCCTGCCATGGATGCTGATAAGCAGCCTGTTACTACCCGCCGCAACGACAGTGTTTGCTGCGGGTGCCCCCATTCCACCCATCCCGCGTTTCGTGGAAGAAACCGACACCGCAGGCCTGCAAAGCCGGTTTGAGGGCCAGGATGAATTCATGGTCGGTGGCGGTGTTGCAGTATTTGACTGCGACAACGACGGTTTGCCCGAAATTTACGTGACCGGTGGTCAAAACAAAGCCAAGTTTTACCGCAACAAAAGCACGCGCGGTGGCCCTATCAAGCTGCAAGAAGAACGCTCTGGCCTGGAATTAACACTGGCCACTGGGGCTTATCCGATCGATATTGATGGCGATGGCAACACCGACTTGGTGGTGCTGCGCGTGGGCGAGATTGAGGTGTTCAGAGGTTTGGGCGCATGCAAGTTTGAGCGCGCCAATACCACTTGGAACATTCCCAATAACAACGATTGGCACACGGCTTTTTCTGCCACCTGGGAGAATGGCCAAGCCATGCCCACATTGGCATTCGGCACCTACTACGACCGTAGCCGCCCCGACTTTCCGTGGGGCACTTGCACGCCAGGATGGCTGTTGCGCCCCGATGCATCGGGCAAAAAATATGCCGCGCCCGAGCCGCTCAAGCCCAGCTACTGTGCCTTGTCCATGTTGTTCTCCGACTGGAATCGCAGCGGCCAACCCTCGCTACGCGTCAGCAATGACCGCGAGTACTACCAAGGCGGCCAGGAGCAACTGTGGAAAGTTTCACCCAACTTGCCGGCAAAACAATACACCACTGACGACGGCTGGAAAAAGCTGCAAATCTGGGGCATGGGCATCGCCAGCCACGACGTAGATGGGGACGGCTATCCCGAGGTGTTCCTGACCAGCATGGCGGATAACAAGTTTCAAAAGCTCGAAGGCGACGCGTCACGCCCCGCATTTTTTGACCAAGCCTACAAGCGCGGTATCACTGCACACCGGCCTTATGTCGGCGGGGATATCCATCCTTCCACCGCTTGGCATGCGCAGTTTGCTGATGTGAACAACGACGGGCTAAGTGACCTGTTCATCGTCAAGGGCAATGTCTCCACCATGCCCGACTTTGCAACCCTGGACCCCAACAACCTGCTGCTGCAACAAGCCGATGGACGCTTTTTTGAAGCTGGCCAACAAGCCAATGTAGCCAGCTACCGACGCGGGCGTGGAGGTATGGTGGCCGACTTGAACGGCGACGGTCTGCTGGACATGGTGGTTGTGAACCGCTGGGACAAAGCGCAACTCTGGCGCAATGTGGGAGCAGGCTCTGCCGCGAAGCCTGAGCCCATGGGCCACTGGCTGCAATTGCGCCTCAAACAGTCCGATGGCAACCGTGACGCTATTGGCGCTTGGATCGAAGTGGACCTAGGTGGCAAAGTGATTCGCCAAGAACTCACCATTGGCGGCGGGCACGCCAGCGGCATGCTGGGCTGGATGCACTTCGGCTTAGGCGATGCCAAAGACGTAAAAATGCGCGTGCAGTGGCCGCACGGCCCCTGGAGCGACTGGCAAACTGTTGCCGCTGACAACTCCTACATCGTGGCCAGAGACGCTGGTGCTCAACCTTGGAAGGCTCCATGAATATGACTACGTCAAATACGCAAACAAAGCGCAAATTGGGCTTCAAAACCACACTCAGTGCGATTGCCGTAGCTTGCAGTCTGGGTATTGCAGCGCCACACGCCACAGCCCAAACTGCCAATGCCACCGTTGCCAAGCCGGCGTCAGCGTATAGCTCGGGGGTTGTTTATGACTGGTTCGCACTGGCCTTTCAGCTGATTCAACAAACACCTGGGTTTAGCCCACCGGTGGCCGCTCGGGCCATGGGCTACATGGGGTTAAGTTTGTATGAATCAGTGGTACCCGGCATGCCCGGCTACCAAAGTTTGGCTGGACAGCTCAACGACCTCAGCTCGTTGCCTTGGGCCCAGCCCGACGAACCCCTGCACTGGCCCACCGTGGCCAATGCCTCGCTGGCCACCATGGTGCGCATGATGTTTCCCACCGCCAGCGCTGAAAACAAAGCCCGCATTGACGTGCTGGAACGCAGCCTGCCGCTGAAGTACACACAAGACTTCGATCCCAACGCAATCACCGCGGACATTACCAACCGGTCCGAGACCTTTGGCAAGCTGATGGGCATGGCCGTGATGACTTGGGCACGCACCGACGGTGGCCATGAGGCTTGGGGGCCGGTGCGACGCAGTCGCGCTATCTACGTGCCGCCCAGCGGCGCAGGCAAATGGTCGGCCACCCCACCCGCGTTTGGTGCACCCTTGCTGGCCTACTGGGGAACGAACCGCCCCTTTGTCATGAAGGGCGCAGCAGACTGCCCCGCACCTGCGCCGCCCGCGTACTCCGAGGAGCCCGGCTCCGCGTTTTACAAAGATGGCCTGGAGGTCTACAAAATTGCCACTGCCGCCACCCAAGAGCAGCGCCAGTTTGCCTTGTACTGGGCCGACGATGCGGGCAAAACGCCAACGCCTGCGGGCCACTGGGCCTATATTGCCAACGATTTGCTCAAGGCTCGCAAAGCCGACTTGGGCACAGCCGCCGAAACCTTTGCAAGGCTCAACATCGCCATGTCCGATGCCTTTGTGGCAGCATGGGCGACCAAATTCCAGCTCAACGTGCTGCGCCCTGTGACGTATGTGCAACTGGTGATTGATAGCAATTGGGTGCCTACGCTGCTGCCAACGCCCCCGTTTCCTGATTACCCCTCCGGGCATTCGGTGCAGTCCAGCTCAGCGCAAGCGGTGCTGAACAAGATGTTTGGGGCCAATACCGAATTTGTAGACAACACCCACAACGACCGGGGTTGGGGACCGCGCACCTTCAAGAGCTTTAAAGCGGCAGCGGACGAGGCAGCAGTCTCTCGCTTGTATGCCGGTATTCATTACCGCTTTGCTACTGACGGCGGCAAGCCACAGGGTCAGTGTGTGGCAGACAAAGTGCTGGCGCTGAAATTCAAGCCCTGAAGTTCAAGACTTGACCACAAGGGCCAGGGCCGCGTAGTCCCCTACGCGCTCGCCCAAGCCCGCTGGCACCAGCTCCAGCCCACCCGTTAAGGCGGGCAGCTTGCCAGTAATGTGCGATCGCACCTTGGGCAATAAGAAGTCGCGGTGGTGCCAGAACACGCTGCCACCCAGGCTGATGCGCTGCAAATCCAACGTGACGACCATGTTGTAAAGCGCTCGGCCCATCACCCGACATAAATCATCAATAATGGCATTAGCCCTTGCGCTGCCTGCATGGGCAGCTTCAAAAAGCATAGCAGCATCGGTAAAACCTTCATCACCAAAACGCCGTGGAATGGCATTGCCAGCCACCAGCGCTTCTACGTCGCCAATATTGCCACAACCGCACAGGGCATCGTCGTTATCGCTTACAAACGTGTGGCCTGCGTGGCCCGCATTGCCGTTTTTGCCGCGCAGCACGTGCCCGTCCACACACAGCCCCATGCCGATGCCGGTGCTCCAGGTCACGTAAGCGCAGTTGTCCATGCCCTGCAATGCACCCCAGCGGCGCTCAGCTTCCAGCGCGCCTACGCCGTCATTCTCAACACGCACATTGGGAAATGCAGCACGTAGCGGGGCTTCCAGCAATGCTGTTGTCCAGTCATTGGGCAACCCACGCGCCTTGCCCGCCATACCACCACAAATATTGGGTGTAGCGAGTTCTATGAGTCCATCACGTTTGACAAAAGGGCCACAGGATGCAACCCCCACCGCGTTAATCTGCGCCACCGAGATACCTGCCAAAGCGCAGCTCTCGCCCACCAGGCGAATGATTTGCAGTGCCAGTGCATTGTTGTCGCCTACTTTGGCGGTGGGCTCGGCCACTTTTCCGCGCACCCCCTGTGCATCGGCCACACTGACCGCGACCTTGGTACCCCCAATGTCGACACAAGCGACAGTTGCCATATCGGCAGAAAATTGAACCAGCGATGTGCTTGAAGCAGACGTCATATATAACAAAATAAAAAGACTAACGAAGCAGACTGTATTGTCCTATGAACGGCCGTAATCATCTTGCATACGCACGATGTCATCTTCGCCCAAATAGTCGCCCAATTGCAGTTCAACAATTTCCAAAGTGCTGTCAGTCCCATTGGCCAATCGGTGCACCTGACCCAAGGCAATATCGCAATGCTGGCCCACGCCCAAATGAAAGTGTTGGTCACCCAGTGTGACGGTGGCTGTACCCTGCACTACCACCCAATGCTCTCGGCGGTGCAGGTGCTTTTGCAAACTGATTTGCTGCCAGGACAAAACGCCAATGCGTTTGATCTTGGTCTCGTTCGACTCAAAAATCGTCTCAAACCAGCCCCACGGGCGAAGGGTTCTAATCGCGTTGGCAGTAGGGCTCAAAGGTGTGGACACGGCAAGAATACTAACTGCCAAAAGCCCTCGTTGGTTACGAATTTGTTACCAGGCGAAGACCTGCTGTTCGAGTTGTGAGGCGGCTTGCTCATTGGCGAGCGCTGCAGCCCGGTGGGTGCGCTTACAAGGTATGCGTTTTGTCACCACAAGTAAACCCCATGGCATTCCACGGTGCATCGGCAGTCAGGCCAATCACTTTGAAAAACTCGCCCATTTCATGTTCCATGATGAGCTTTTGCGCCGCCACTCGCTCAGTCAATGATGCGGCTTCCATGGCCTGGGCCAACCCGCAGTTTATTAAAAAGTGCGCCTGGTTGGTATAGCCCAGCACCTCCAGCCCCGCGTCTTGCGCGGCCAATGCCACACCGGTAAAGTTGACATGCGCGGTGATGTCTTTCAGGCCCAGATCCAGCAGCGGGTTGTCGTCGCTTTGGTGGGCGCGGTGGCACATCACCGTGCCCATGTGGCGCTGCGGGTGGTAGTACTCGGCTTCGGGAAAGCCGTAGTCCAGCAAGAAGGCCGCGCCCTGCGTCAACCTGTCCGCCAGCGTTCGCACAAAGGCTTCGCTCTGAGCGTGGATTTCGGTCAGGTAGTCGTGCTCGCCCTCGATCTCCATGGGCGGACGCAGTGCCGTAGGTCGGTCGGCCCATGCAAACGCCCCGTCATGCCAAGCCACACCCCGCTCATGCCACACACCACGGGTGCGCACCAACAGCTTCACCGGCATGGCATCCAGCACCTCATTGCCTACCACCACGCCGCGCAGCTGGACAGGCAGCTCGGTGGCCCACTGCAATTTGCCCGCGTAGGCGGCCAGCGCGCTGCGCTGCCGGTCTTTCAACGACTCAGACAAATCCACAATCGTGTAGCGGCGAACCTTGTCACCCAACGCGTCCAGCAGTTGCAACGCCAAAGCGCCGGTGCCGGCGCCAAACTCCCACACCTCGTCGGTCCCGGTGGTTTCCAGCGCTTGCGCCACCTGGCGCGCCAACGCTTGGCCAAACAAGGGCGACATCTCGGGTGCGGTAACAAAGTCGCTCCCCGCAGCCACTGGGGCGCCACCGGCACCCACATGCGCTTCTGCAAAAGCGCCGAACTTGGCAGAACCGTTGGCGTAATAGCCCAAGCCGGGCGTATACAGCGCTTGGGCCATTAAATCGTCAAAACCCATCCATCCACCCTGCGCGTCCAGGCTGCGCCGAATGCTGTCAGTGAGAGCAGCGCTAAGCCCTTGCGGGGTGTCTTGGGATGGGGGGATCGTTAAACTCGGAACTGTTGTCATATCGTATTGAATTGTCTCCCAATGTCTGCCCCTTCCCTTGTTCCTACTGTGCTTGTTACTGGCGCTGCCAAGCTATTGGGGCGCGAAGTGGCACTGCGTTTGGCCGCTAACGGATGGCGGGTTGCAATCCACTACCGAGATTCGGTAGAAGATGCTATCAAAACAGTAGCTACATGTTCACAACACACGGGCGGCGCAGCCGCTTTTCGTACTAATTTAGGCAACGAGACTGCGGTACGCAAGCTAGTACCCACGGTGGTTGAGCATATGGGGCACTTAGATGCTGTGGTGCACTGCGCATCCACCTTCGAGCACGACACCGCCCACAACTTCAGCTTTGAGGTCATGGAAAAGCACATGCGCTCCAACGCCGGTGCCGCCATATTGATCAGCCAGGCCCTGCACGCCCACATTGCCCAGCGCAACAGCGCCTTAAAGGCCGGTGAACCCGCACTGACAGGTGCCGTGATCACCCTGCTGGACCAAAAACTGTGGGACCAAGCGCCTGACTTTGTGAGCTATACCCTGTCCAAAGCCGCGCTGAATGCGGCCAACTCCATGCTGGCCCTAGCACTGGCGCCGGTGGTGCGGGTGGTAGGCGTGGCCTCCACCTTGGATACCAGCGCTGCCGTGCAGCTGGCGCTACAAGACGCTGGGGTCGCCCATGTCTAGCGCCACACTGCAGCGCGTGCTGATCACTGGCGGCGCACACCGCCTGGGCGCGCTGATTTGTACCCAATTTGCCCGCGCGGGCTGGGAGGTGTGGTGCCACTACCAGCGCAGTGCCGATGCCGCACTGGCCCTGTGCACCGACCTGCGTGCCCAAGGGCATGAGGCACACGCCGTGCATGCCGAACTGACCGTAGAGGCAGACCGTCGCCGCATGGTGGAAGAAATTGCCGCCAAATCCGGCCCGCTGCACTGCCTGGTAAACAACGCATCCAGCTTTGAGCCCGATGCAGGCAATGCACTCAACGTGGACGCCGCGCGCCAGCAAATCGAGGTCAACCTGCTGGCCCCACTGTCGCTGTCCAGCCTGATGGCGCAGTCCATTCCCGCGGACGACGAGAGCGGCGCGCGCAGCATCATCCACGTGTTGGACCAAAAGGTGCTGAACCTGAACCCGGACTATTTTTCGTACACCGTGTCCAAACTGGCGCTGGAGCGCAGCGTGGCGCTGCAAGCGCAGGCACTGGCCCCACGCATTCGTGTATGCGGTGTGGCTCCGGGGCTGATGTTTTTAAGCGGCCCGCAAACCCAAGACAACTTTGACCAAGCCGCCCGTATCAACCTGATGCGCACACCCCTGGACCCAGCCCAAGTGGCCGCCACCTGCCTGTTTCTGGCGCAGAACCCCAGCATCACCGGTGTGACCTTGGCAGTGGACAACGGCCAGCATTTGGTGCCACTGGAGCGGGACGTGATGTTCATGGTGCAAGGCGCAGTACCCAACACCAAAGGGCTTGTATGAGCACCGGCATTTTTGAAAAACTGGCACTCGATTGCCGCCGCTTGTTTCTGCGCGACCATGTGGTAGATGTGCACATTGGTGCGCACGACTTTGAGAAAGGTGTGTTGCAGCGCCTGGTGTTCAACGTCGAGCTGTTTGTGCCCTTTGCCGACACCACGCCCACGCAAGACCGCTTGGCCGAAGTGGTGGACTACGACTTTGTGCGCCAAATGATAGCCACACGCATAGCCCTCGGCCATGTGGAACTGCAAGAGACCTTGTGCGATGCACTGGTTGCCCAATTGCTGGCGCACCCGCAGGTGCGCGCGGTGCGCCTGTCAACCCAAAAACCTGACGTGTACCCCGACTGTGCGGGCGTGGGCGTTGAAGTATTTCGCATGAAAGGCGCAAATGCGTGAAGAAAGCATGAATGCCTCGCGAGGTTTGCAGACCCTTACCCTGTCCGGCTTGCGCTTTGATGCCAGCTTGGGCATTCTGGAGTCGGAGCTGGTCGAGCCGCAACCGATTCAGGTAGATGCCGAGTTGAGCCTGGGCATTCAGCCCTTGCTGCCACATGACGACGATATCAACCACGTGCTGGACTACCGCAAGGTGCGCCAGATCATCATTGCCGAGTGCACTGCCGAGCACGTGAATTTGCTGGAAACGCTGATTGGCAAATTAGCCCACCGCCTGATGCAGCTCCCCGGCGTGCTGGGCGTGCGGGTGAAGATTGCCAAGCTGGAAATTTTTGAAGATTGCGAAGTTGCCATTCGCATGGAAACCGGGCAGTGGTAAGCCACCCCGTTACAAGGAAAAAACTATGAATGCAACATGGGTTGAAGAAGATACCGCTACGCTAGACGCCACGATCGCTATAGACGCCGCCGCCAACCGTACCAAAGAGATCAAGATCGAGCGTGAAACCCACAAGCTGGAAAAACGCCTGTGCCGCCAGGTGGGCCAAGCCATCATTGACTACAACATGATCGAAGAGGGCGACCGCATCATGGTATGCATGTCGGGCGGAAAAGACAGCTACGGCATGCTCGACATTCTGCTCAAAATGCAGCAGCGCGCGCCTATCAATTTTGAGATTGTGGCGGTCAACCTGGACCAAAAGCAGCCCGGTTTTCCCGACCAC
>JBEANP010000036.1:0-14746 GCA_041165385.1 Pseudomonadota bacterium
AACTCAAGCGCCGGTGCATTGCGCATGGCATCGGTCCACCGCACCGCGCCATTGCGCACAACCAACTCCGTTTGGGAGAATAGCCAGTTGACTGCAGGACTAGTAGCGCCATCGGTCGTTGGAATGACAAACCCAGCCACCCAAATATGGCCCTGTACGTCACGCCGAACATCCAGCTCAGCACCATCCACATACAGCTGCTCAAACCCTAACGCCAACACCGAGCGCGGTGAGAAGGCAGCCACCACGCGCGGGAGCACCAGCGCCTCATGGCCTTGCGCGTCAAAAAGGCGAAGTTTGGTGAGCTCCACGGACGGTATGAGTCCATTGGAAATGGCCTCGATATGCCCGATGGACACGCTAACCCCTAGTGCCTTGGTGGCTTGCGCCTCCAGCCACGGGCGCAGCTCGCCGATTCGCGGCACAATCAGAAAATGCAACCCGCCCCACACCAAAGCCAATGTGATCCACGCGGCAGCCAGCAACCACAAGGCCCACTTGGCGAAGCCGCCTATAGCTTTTAACAACGGCGAAGCTGTTGGGATCAAATCGAATCTCGGGCAGTGGCAAACATAACAAGAATTATGACCCGCAATACAGATGACCCCCGAGCCCATGAGTCGCGATTTGTGCAGCGCATTCGACGCCGCTATGCAGAGCAACTACCTCAATTGCCAGCAGGCGTTCCTCAACGCACCGACATGCAGACATTATTTGAGGCTATACAGAATACGGGAGCCAGCACATCGGAGACCCTGCGTACCGTGCGGCAATTGGTGTTGGAGCGCCTAGTTTGTCTGGACTGCGATCACTCTGCGGATTTACAAACCGTTACGCACACCATGACCGCTTTGGCGGAATGGGCATTAAATATCGCGTTTGAACAAAGCTGCCTTGCACTCGACGCGGCACACGGTGCCCCCTTGGGCGGGCAAGGCGAGCGTGCCCAACTGTGTATTGTGGGCATGGGCAAACTTGGTGCACGGGAGCTCAATGTTTCCAGCGATATCGACCTCATCTATGTTTATGACTTCGATGGTGAAACGGCGGGCGACGCCCATGGACGTGGACGTATTTCGAATCAAGAGTATTTCGGCAAACTTGTGCGTGCCGTCTACACCCTGATTGGCGACACCACTGAGCATGGGTTTGTATTTCGGGTCGACTTGGCATTGCGCCCCAACGGAAACTCCGGCCCTCCAGCAGTGTCCTTAGGAGCGTTGGAAGAATACTTCCATGTACAAGGGCGCGAGTGGGAGCGATTTGCCTGGCTCAAAAGCCGGGTGATCGCCCCCAACAGTGCAGTCGAGTCTTCGTGCGCTGCAGGGTTGCGGGCTATTGTGGTTCCCTTTGTATTCAGACGCTACCTGGACTACAGCGTGTTTGACGCGTTGCGCATTTTGCACCGCCAAATTCGGGAGCATGCCGCAAAGCGCAGCGCTGGCCACCCCGAGCGCAGCAACGATGTCAAGCTGTCGCGCGGGGGCATTCGCGAGATTGAATTTACCGTCCAGTTGCTACAAGTTGTGCGTGGCGGCCAGTTTCCTGAGCTCAGAACCCGGCCTACGGTGAGTGCGCTTCAGCGCATCGCCAAAGCGGGGCTCATGCCCCAGAGCATAGCGGATGCGCTGACCCGAGCCTATGTGTTTTTGCGCCAAGTTGAACACCGCATTCAATACTTGGACGACCAACAAACCCATGTACTTCCTACGCAAGACGCTGACTTAGCGTGGATTGCAGCGACACTGGGCTTTGCGGATACTCCTAAGTTTCTGGCCCAACTGGATGCACACCGCGAATTCGTGGCGCAAGAATTTGATGCACTCTTGGGTGGCGCGCAACATGGGTGCAAGGGTTGTGGCGGTGACAAGCCTGCCATCGATAGTGATGACTTTGAAGCTCTGCTGGCAACCGTCAAAGGAGGGCTGCATGACAAGATTGCCTTATGGCGCGGCCACCCCCGTATATTGGCGCTGCGCGATGACTCTCGCGCCCGACTAGTGCGTCTGATTATGCGAACAGCACAATGGGTGGAACAGGGGCGCGTCTCTGAAGGCGCAGCTGTACGTTTTGCCGACTGGGTAGAGCCCCTGCTGCGCAGAGAAAGCTATTTGGCGCTGCTGATGGAGCGACCTAATGTGCACGAGCGCCTGTTGGGCATGTTGGGCGCTGCGCGCTGGCCCGCGCGCTACTTGCTCAAACACCCGGGTGTGATTGACGAACTGGCAGGACATAGCATGCTCGAAGAGCGATTTGATGCTGTAGAGTTTGAATACGAGCTAGAGCGCAGGCGTGAGGCCTTGCAAGGGAGTAACGAAGACGACGATGAGTCTTTGCTCAACGTATTGCGCAGAGCACACCACGCCGAGGTATTTCGCACACTGGCCCGCGATGTTGAAGGTGTTCTCACCGTAGAGCAGGTTGCCGACGACCTCAGCGCACTGGCTGAAAGCGTGCTGCGCACGACAGCGCGCTGGTGCTGGGATCGCCTGAAAAACAAACACCGGACCGATGCCCGTTTCGCCATCATTGCGTATGGGAAATTGGGGGGCAAAGAGCTAGGCTATGGCAGCGACCTGGATATTGTGTTTGTCTATGACGATCAAGACGACAGGGCGACTGAGGTGTATGGCGCACTGGTGCGTAAGCTGATCAATTGGCTCACTGTTAAAACCGGTGAAGGCGATTTGTATGAGATTGATACTGCACTGCGCCCTAACGGTAACTCGGGCATGCTGGTAACAAGCTTCACCTCGTATTCCAACTACCAACAACAACGCGGTAGCAACACCGCCTGGACCTGGGAACACCAAGCCATGACGCGGGCCCGGTGCGTTTTAGGCTCGACGGAGTTACACCAGTGGTTCGATGCAGTGCGCCACGCCGTCATTAGCACCCCGCGCGATGTGGGTAAACTTTGCACAGAGATTGTGGACATGCGCGCCAAGGTGCGCGGCGCATATCCTGTTAAGCGCGGTCAATTTGACGTTAAACATAGCATGGGTGCCATGGTGGAGATTGAGTTTGTAGTTCAATTTTTAGTGCTGTCGCAATGTGCGAAACACCCTGAGCTGCTTGCCAACGTTGGCAACATTGCGCTACTACAACGCGCGCAAGCCTGCGGGCTATTGCAGGGCAACGTGGGAGACGATGCGGCACTGGCCTACCGAACATTGCGACAAATTCAGCACAAAGCGCGCCTCAATGAAGAACCCACACAAGTGGATGAATCGGCGGTTGAATGGGAGCGCGCAGCTGGATTGGCACTGTGGGAGTCTGTGTTCACGGCCCACTGCTTGTGTTAACAAGTCATAGTTCGTAGACTATTTTTCGGTTACTTTGGTCCCCTCATTCTGGAGCACGGTTATGAAGAGCACCTTTCTTTTATTGGCAGTGCTGCTAAGCACCGGTTGGGCTAACGCTGCAGCGCTGGTAGAAACGATGTCTGGCGACGTGCGCATTGAAAGAAACGGCGTCACTTCGGGCGTACAAGCCAATCAACGCATCGAGGCGGGCTCTACCGTGCATACCAGTGGCAGTGGCAGAGCGGTTTTGCGATTTGATGACGGACAACTAGCCGCCTTGAATCCCAACACCGACTTTCGCATTGACGGCTATAGGTTTGACTCTGCCAAGCCTGAGTTTGACCGCATCGCCATGTCGATCTTTAAAGGGTCTATGCGTTTTGTGACCGGCCTCATTGGCGGCAGAAGCCGCAGTGCCTTCACACTCAGAACGACCACGGCAACCGTTGGCATTCGTGGCACAGACTTTGCTGTCGGAGTGCAAGAGGGCGACTACTTGTCGGTGACACAAGGTGCGGTGTCGGGAACCAACTTCGCTGGTACGACCAACTTTGTAGCGGGCGAGTCAGGTTTTATTGCCTCGTCATCTGTGCTGGCCGCGGTAATTCCGTCGACTGCAATCCCCTCAAGCATCAGCACGGCATTCACGCAACTGGGAGCGCTGCCCTTGGGTGGCGCTGTAGGTGCCGGTGCGGGTGCAGCAGGGACCTCGGGCACGGGCGCCGCTGGCGGTGGCGCAGCGGCTGGCGTGAAAGCTGCAAGCGCCTCTGTGCTGGGCGGTGTTAGCGTTGGATCTATCGCTGCCGGGGCAGCGGTGTTAGGTGTTGTTGCCGCATCGGGGGGCTCAAACGGTGCCACCGGCACCACTAAAACCAAGTAAGGCCCAAGCCAAGTCTCGGAAGATTAGCAACTAGCCGGCTCGAATTTTTTGTACCAACCTGGTGGTTGAGTAACCCTGCACAAAAGGCAACGCAAGCGCCACGCCACCCCAAGTCTTCACCAACGCTGTTTCGGGCAGTTTTTCCATATCGTAGTCACCCCCTTTAACCAAAACAGCTGGGCGTATTTCACCAATGATTTGGACCGGTGTGTCCTCATCAAACCAAGTGACCAAGCTAACGGACTCTTGCGATGCCATAACTACTGCACGGTCGGCGTCCGTATTTAGCGGCCGGTCATCGCCCTTACCTAACCTGCGCACAGAAGCATCCGTATTCAGCGCAACAATCAAGCTTCCGCCCAATGCCCTTGCCTGCGCGAGGTACATCACATGCCCACGGTGCAGTACGTCAAACACTCCATTGGTAAACACCAACGGTTTGGGTAGCTTTGCTACTGCGTGTGCAAGCGCTTCGCGTTGGCAAATTTTGTTCAAAAAAGCAGGGGCGTGATCAGCGTCATTCATGGCGACAATGCTAGCAGGCTCGGTTATCTGCAGTTGGGTGCGGTTATTGCCGCTATTTCTGCGTTCAAAACACGACGCCCCAGCATAATTGCCGACTAGCACTCTAGACGTCACCCGCTTCAAGAGACACCTGCTAAGGTCTAAATTGAACTGGAGAGTTAGTCGGCCAGTCGTGTCAGGCATTACGGACAGGTGGTGGCAGAGAGCCTTGCCACGTTTGCACGCCCGGCAAATGTAACTGTGACGTAACGAGCCTGGTTCCCCACAGACGGCGTAGCCCGGCACAAGGTGAGCGCAGGCAGCGGCGTTGCAATGTCTATCCCGGTGGGTTGAAAGTCTATTTTGTACGTGTTTCCAGTAAACCAGTAACCGCTGGAAAGTGCGGGCTGCGCCTGGATGACAGTTGACCCTGCCAATACTATCCATCCCTGCTGCCAGCCACCCAACGTAGCGCAAGTTGTACTGTCTGCGGAGCGACACAAGGAAACTACCAGGTTCCGCTTGATGGATTCGCTACGGGCTAACTGCGCGCTGCTTGCAAAAGCATTTCCAAATGATGTAAGCCGACTAGTCATCGTAATGCTGTCAAATGAGGGCACGACAATGGTTGCCAGAATGGCGATGATGCCCACCACGACCATCATTTCTATCAGCGTAAAGCCTCGTAGCATTGCAGTTAATGAGCGATCCCCTCTATTAGCCATTGGTTTGTGTACATTCATTTGGATATGTACCGGAAGATGCGATTCTTGGGAACGGTTACGCCAGAAGTTGCAGTTACCCGCTTGCTTTCTAGGGGGGAAGTGCCCGAACATCCAATGCAAAATGGAACAGATATCCCGCCATCTCTGGCATCTAGTGTCACCATGCCGCCAACCGGAGAAGGCGGCAAGCCATTACCCACCACGGGCTCAAAAGGGGTAGTGCTTCCGTTTTTGCTCGCGGCGTTTAGATAGCTCACGTTGTACACGCTGGTTGTACCCAGACCACTGGTGCAAGACCCCGGGACGTTAACTTGGGGGATTTGCGTGCTGAATGTGGTCGTGCCAAAAAGAGTAATGGCCGCTGTTACCACTTGCTCTCTGGCACTCAGGCCAAGGTACCAGCCCTTCTTCGTCCCTAGGTCAGTAGGCGGTGACCCTGCAGAGATGCCCAACAGTGAGTCTTTGCACAATAAGTTGTACCCACAAACACCACCATCTGAATATTCTGCAGTCAACCAAGTTCCATCGTCCGGCTTGTCCATCAGCATGAAGAAGTAATTGGACACGTTACCGGACGCGGTGTAAGCGGGAAGCGGCTTTTCTCGGTCACCCGAGCCTAGCAATACATAGTAGGTGCTGTTGTCCGTCGTGACTACGCTGGGAGCAAACATAAATTTACGATTTGACGTATTAGATACAGTCGGCGCACAGGCGGCAGGCGTGCTGCAACCCAACGAAGCGATCTGCGTGATAGTCCAGCAGGACGAATCCGAAGCAACGCAACCACTTGGAGCAAAGTTAATGCGATATACATTACCGCCCATATCCGCAGTGTAGGCATATTTGGCCTTGCCAGTGACACTGTCTTTTACAACGGTCACATCTGCCACCACGGCACGTATCGTCGGAAACGATCGAATCATCGCGCCCGTGGCAGCATCCAACACGTACACGCGGTTGCCCTTGGTACTGACCGTTGAAGAGTTAGAAAAACAGGTGTGGTTAGTGCTGGCTCCGGTACTGGTTGCTGGAGTCGTTCCAGCGTCTTCGCAATTGTCATAACCTCCACCCATGATCAGCATGGGAGAGGAGCCGCTGCCGTATGTAGTGGCATAAAGTGTTTTGGCTGAGGACCAAGTCTGACCGATACTTGCCCAGGTTGTGTCGTTGGTGCCGCTCAAGCTTGTAGGGATGCATCCTGTGTCATCACCAATATTGGGACACCCTTTTTTCCACAGCAATGTGGGAGCGCCAGGTACGGTGGAGTCAAACGCATAAATGACCCGGCCGCCTCGGCGCATAGTGGCGTACACATAGACCTTGGAATTGCCGGAAATAGTTCCCTGGAAAGCGGTAACGGGACCGTCAACCCCATACGCCTTTGGCGTTGCTCCCGAAGCGCTACCGCCAGGATATGAAATCGGCGTCGTATTGTCATACAGACGCTTGATATTGCCGTAAAACTCGGGCGGCATGAAGGACCACAGTTCGGTACCCGCAGCATAGGTTTTGGAATTAGATGTTATGGCGCCCACGTCCGCATTTGGCGGACATGTTCCATCGGCTGCAATCGTGCAACCACGATTACCATTGACTGCACGAAGTAACCCGTCATTTCCGCCGTAATACACCACGATGGATGGATTGCCGTCCGTGCCATAGTTCACAGGGACTGGGCGCGAATGCAACACATCCCCATGCGAAGTGGGGCGCATTGCCGCCGTGCCAAGGTTCAACTCACCTTGGGTATTAGTACCTCGCGCCCAATTAATAAGCGTACTACGATCTGACCCCCCATTATTGAGAGCCGTCTGGGTTACCGCGGTATTGCTGGCATCAAACACAGTCAGAGCATTGCAACTCGGTATGCTAGGGTCGCAGGTATACACGGTGCGGTTTGTCGGCGTAATTGCGCGCAAGCCGTAGGCGTGTCCGCCTTTCTCCACGATATCACCATCTGGGTAGTTCGAACTCTTCGCCACAGTGGCATTCACATTGCAAGTAGTGCTACCAGATGAACCGATCCAATAACTATCTGCCGTGTTGGGTGTCCAGAAACTACGCGAGCATCCCGTTATAAAACCTTTATTACTGTTGATTGCCGGAAGGCTATCGGCGTCTTGAAGTTGCAAATTTGAACCACTGAGGCCTAGCTTAAATTGCTTTAGGTTTCCTTGCCATAGCGGATTAAACTGATCAGCAGACCGGAACATACCCACATAAATTTGATTCAAATACGAGCCCTGGGAATTCACACTCACTGGCAAACTGACTGCTGCAAATGCCGTGTTGACGGCCTGAATTTCTCCTAGTGCCTTATTCAAAGCCGTTTGCAGAGTGGAAAAATCCGAGGTCTTGTAGAAGTTGCCTCCACCCAATTCTTTTGAGCCCATTTTTTCCATCATGGCAGCGTAATACTGGTCACAGGATGCACCTTGAACTGCGATGGCGGCCGTTCTAACGCCTTGCAACTTCAGGTATCCAGCCCAGTTCAACATACTACCGCCTTTGTTCTCCGCGCCAGGTACTGCTTGCGAAAAGGCCGTAGAACTACTTGTGCAGGAATTGACAATCGTGTCAGCTACTGCGCTGCTGGTTAGATTCCAATATGGACTGGTACTATCAATGGTGGGGCTGGCATTCTGGCCACTCGGTGCCGTACCCTGCAATCGATTGAGTGGGCTGCTCGCAGCATTGGTGCTATCTTTCGGGCTGGCTTGTGTGTTGTAGTTGTTTCCGAGCCAAATAATATTATTGCTACCGCAGCCTGTAACGGGTTTGGTGTAATTTGCATATGACACAGTGGAAATACCCATCTTTCCAAAATAATAGGCCCATATTTCCTGCATCATGGCGCCATCGCCTCGACTTGACGGCGCCTGGATTGCATTGTTTCCGTTATTGCTACCCCATAAGCGGATCCATTCTAAAATCTTAGGCGATGTGTCAGCTGTCAGGGCAGTAAGCGGCATGACCAAGCAACCACCGCCGTTATTGGCCACGCAGGACGAAGAAGCATAAGTATCGGTCGCAGGGTTGTAGGGAACTTGCCCCTTATTGAAGAACATTACACCGATGTTGAACTTAGTGACCGTCGTATCCAAGCTTTGGATAACTGAATAAAGTGCACATTGCTCGACGCCCCCATTCGTACGGTCCAGGCTGGTGGGTGCACTACCAGTTCCGTCGGTCTTCACGACGCCGGCACTGGTGATACTGCAACGAAACGCGCTGTTCGAAGCATTAAACGCTGCGCCAGTATCAATGGCAAACATCACATTGGCAACATTGGTTCCATCTGCTGGCACCCCGGCAAAAAGATCGATATCTGCTGCATGGGCGAAAAAAGCTGAAAGGGCGGCTACGGCTGCGAGAAACTTATGAATGCGCTGGAACATGGAATTACTCCTGAAGTTGTGCTTATGGGCACGCGACGTCTTTGTCGGCTTGAGACAACTGAACTTTGACCCCCTGGTGAATAATTACCGCGACGCCAGAACCAGCCGACAGGTCGACAACATTGGCCGAGATATCCCATTCGGTATTCCAAAGAGCAGATGACGACATGGAACTACCTAATTCGACATCACTGGCTGAAGCCGCCGAGGCCTGGATGGCGCGAATGCATGTCCGAGTGGGAGTAATTGAAAAATCAGCAACCCCGTCGTTATTCATATCAACTGTGTAGGTAGATAGTGGTGTACCTGGTGCAAGCTTGAAGTTAGCTATGGTGCTGACGACTTGCTCAATGGCGCTGTCTCCGGCAGCTATGGCCTCCTGCCGTGCCTGCATATTGCCCACAGTTTGCAAGTTGCCCAAACTCCGCATAAATGCAGAGACAACAATGATGGTTACCAATACCAGCATGATCATTCCCACCACCAAAGTAATACCTTTTTGCGACCGGGCTAGGGCTTTGCTGGTACCGAAACGACGCCCCATTTTCATTGGGTTTCCCTCCGGGATGAAGGGTTTTCCAGCCGGATCGTCTGGCTGAACAGGTGACGCTTGTAGTTGTCGTTGAAGGGGCCCATGGTGGTGGTACCCAATGTGTACGTCTTGGTATCCACATACCCCGGAGAGGTCGTCAAATTGCGCGCCAGCACATAAATTTTCACTGCTACCGCGTTGGTAAGTTGTGCAACAGTACACGGTGCTGCGGTAGTGCACCGCACATAACTTCCGTCTGCAATGCCATCGCCGCGGTTAGTAGGGCTTGTCAGGTTTGTAGTGTTTCCCCAATTGATTGCTTGGGTCAAGCTCACATTGCTGCCCGATTTACTTACGTTGTCAATGCCAAATTCCACCCGAAAACCTTCAATGCCTTCTACCAGCGCATCTGCGGGTTGATGGCCTACTACGCTACTTGCTACACCGAAATTCGAGCGCACCAAAGTTGGAACACCATCACCATTGCCTGAATAGCTTCTGACGTAGAAGATGTTTGAGGCAAGCTTCCTGATTTCAGAGATAGTGGAACAGTCTCTTTTTGTTTTGGTCCAACCACTGGTCGCAAATACATAAGGTGGCGATGGCCTGGTCGGACCACACAAATCAAACTGGAAATACACATTACCATCGCTGGGCGTACCAGTGGCAGTGCCGGTGTCTGCGTGACGCACGACCAAAACATCAGTGCCGCGTTGCGGACTCACAATCGGGTTGTACGCACCTGTCAACGAAGTATCGCAATTAGGAGTGATGATTGTGCCGATTGCAGGGATGTCAAAGCCCTGCACCGGTATTCCCACAATATTTTTTTTATCTAATGCAGTCCATGCTGCTGCTGAATAGTTCTGACATATATCCGCAAGGGTAGTAGGTACGTCAGTTGGTGCCGATGCGATAGAAAGGTCATCAAACTCAGGCACAAAACCTGCCCAATAACCTGCGTGTTCAATATCCGCCTTGAGTAGCATCATGGCAAATCGACCGTTTTCGACCATGCTGCTGGTCTTAGACATTTCGGTGTCATTGCGGCTTACGTTAATCAGCAGGGTTGTCAGCGCTAACACAACGAGCAGCCCAAGCGCAATGGAAACCATCAGTTCCACTAGAGTGAAGCCTGTTGATCGATTTCTGGATTGAAAAGGATTTTTCATAGTAATCCTATTCGAACCACCGTGCTTACTGCACGTCGGCAACGATTGCTGGTGCAGACAGATCCTGAAGCCCCGTCGTAGGTTGTGCCACCACCGCACACGGAGGCAGAAGTTGAACTTGACAAGGGCGTGAGGCCCTGCCAGGCAACAGTAATGCGGTATTCGTTCCCGGATGCCTCCACGCATCCCCTACCTCCTAGCAAAGTCCCCACGTTTGTGCCGCCGCTTATAGTCTCTCCAGCGCCTTGCAAAGAATTGCACCACTCCGACAAGTCACGCTGTACCAATGTTGTAGCGATGGTGGGGCATGTCATGCCGGCACCTAATGGCCCAGAAACCGGGGCACCAGTCGCATAAGCGGCGGCATCGCTGCGGTTGCCGGAAATGCGCCCTGCCATATCGTTTAACACCAACAAGGCTTGGCTTCTCTGGTACGCCTCGACTTCGGAAGTTTGTAGTTTACTTTGCATCCCCGCCAAACCCAGCAACCCCAAGGTGACGATCACCAGTGTGACCAATACCTCAATCAACGATACGCCACTGGACCTCGCTTGAGAGCATTGGTTCGCCATAAGGTCACCACTTACTGGCAGGCAGTTTTCTACCTTGCTGATCGAGCGCCAAATCACGTTCTGCCGCGGTGGCTCCGTCAGCGATTTGGGCCCCTATTGCTGTGAAAGTAATCGTAAATGTGGGGGGCACACCTGAACCGACGGCAATTTCATAGCTGTAACGTGAAGACAAAGACGAGGGCAAACTGTAACCACTGGCTTCCAGAGTGGTTTTATCTGCATAAGCCCTATTGGCTAGCAAGAACTGTTGTTCCCGGTTTGCAATATCCATCATTTCTGCTTGGGCAGCCGACCGATTGCCACGCAGCACATATGACTGGTACGCCGGCAAGGCTACCGCCGCCAAAATGCCAATGACCGCCACTGTGATCATCAGTTCGATGAGCGTGAAACCCACTGCCTGTTTTACATTACCCCGCATACTCCGCCCCTTCACTACATTCTGACTTCGTTTATCTTATCTATAAATGGGAAAATTTACCATTTCATGTAGTTTAAACGAAGCGCAATGATGCGGATTAAAACGAGATGATCGGGGGACACAAATGAGAACCGGTCATTTAGGGCGTTATTTTTATACCTTTTGGTTTTGGAAAATTGCCGCGATGTGCAAAAATTACATTTGATGAACACCGCTTCCCATTGCCATGCGTGATCGGCTCGACTGGACCTTGAGCGCAGTAGCACGTGTGGTGCGCCCTCTGCTACGGCTCGGGCTTCACATGGGCTTGAAATACAACCAGGTGGATGCGGTTGTGCGTTCCGTTTTGCTGGAAGAAGCCCAGAAGATGCTCGCTGCAGAGTCATCGGGCAAACCGAATGTGAGCCAGTTATCGATAGCCACAGGTATCAACCGCAAGGAAGTAACTACCCGTGTGCGGGCTACCACACCCTACGATCTATCGGCCCAACTGCCACCTGCCGCCCAAGTGCTTACCGCATGGATGCAGCTTGCTGCAGAAGATGCAGCGCATATCCGTCTGCCCATTGTGAGCGAGGACAATGCCCTTTCATTTGAAGCATTAGCCACACAGGCAAGTCGGGGCAATGTGCACCACCGCGCCATGCTGGACGACCTGTTGCGGCTGGGCATGGCTGTGGAGTCGCAAGGTTATGTGGAGCTGAAATCCGATGGTTTTTTGCCTTCTAACGACTTGCAGTACATGCTGGGCTTTCTGTCGGAGCACACCAGCGACCATTTGCAAGCTGCTGTATCCAACGTATTGGGTGACGCCCCAAAGATGCTGGAGCGCGCGGTGTACGCGGATGGGCTGTGCAAAGAGGAATGCGAACGCATACACCAGATTGCACGTTTACGTTGGGCCGCACTACATCAGGAATTGGTAAAAGAACTGAACATAGCGGTTGCACGATCACCGCAAGGCAACCAACGTATCAAGGTTGGCATTTACACCCTGTACGAGGGCACAACTGCAGACGAAGCCAAGCCCAGGGAAAAAACATGAAAATTTTGGACACATTTATTGTCGCTATTGCCATTGTGGCAATCGCATCTTGCGGTGGTGGGGGAGACGATATCGCCAGCAATGGTGGTGGCGTGGGATCCGGCGGGACAGGCATCTCCGGAGGTGGTGTGGGTTATGTGGCCGGCTTTGGCAGTATCTATGTGAATGGCACTCGGTTCGACATCGACAACGCCACCGTCACACTGGCCGACGACACTGCCCTCAAATTGGGAATGACGGTTAAGGCCGTGGGCATGCTGCAGACTGACTTTCTCAAGGCGAGTGCCAGTACAGTGGTGTCGGCCATTGACGTGCGTGGCCCGGTCAGCAACCTCAATGCAGCTTCCAGTACGCTACAAGTGCACGGTCTCAACGTGAGCACTGATTCCGAAACCATTTACGAAGGCATCAACAGCCTCGCCGGGCTTGCCAATGCTGACTGGGTCAAGATTTACGGACATGTCTGGGGGGTTAATAACGTGCGTGCCAGCCGGATCGAGAAGTTTTCAGCTGCGTCCACACTGATTTTGAGCGGCGCAGTCAGTGGACTTAACACGGGTACGAAGTCGTTTACCCTAGGCAACCTAACCATTCAGTATGGAGGCGCATCGTTCTCCAATGGAGTAACGGCCGGCTCGTTAAGCAATGGCGTGGTGGTGCGGGTGCGGTCTACTACATTGGTCGCGGGTACGGTGCTTAGCGCCAGCAGCATAGAAGCCTGGTACCCGCTACCATCAACGAATAACACAGGCTTGTCGATTTCAGGTGTCATAACCAGCTATGTTGGGCTTGGTAACTTTAGTGTGCTGGGCTACCCGGTGGATGCGTCGGCAGCAGTCATTTCCGGTGGCCCCGTAGGCAGCATGGGCGATGGCGTAAAGATAGAGGTGGCCGGTACCGTGCAGGGCGGCGTGCTGAGGGCTAGCAAGGTCATGATGCGCCAGATTCCCGGCACTGGTGGCCCGGCCAAATTCACTGCGACGGGCCCGATCGCGCTGTATGTATCCGCAGCCAGCTTTACCGTCCAAGGCCAGCCGATAGATGCCAGCGGTGGTTCGGTCACTTTCAGCGGCGGTACCCTCGTCAACCTCCGGAGCTCTGCCAAAGTGACAGTAGTAGGCTCCCATGTGGTCAGCGGAGTGCTGATTGCGGACAGCGTGACATTTGTACCCTAAATGGCCTACACCGCACAATTATGGTCTTGCAGTTCCTGGTTGCAAGCGGGATCAGGCGTTAGTTTGCAGACTGCCGTTTGCTATGCGCTTTGCGCGCAGATAGCCTCCGTCCAGAGCAGAACCCAAAGTTGCATGCAAGCTGCTTAACGATACGCCTTTCAGCTTGATCTTCTGGTCTGCCGCAAATAGGCTGGTAAACGAATCGCCAGCATAGTCAACAGAAATAACAATACCGGCTAGAGCTGAGGTACCACTACCGGTGTTCACTTTGCCAAACGCAGGTACTTGAACAGCGAGGCCGTTGACTCAACCATCAGCAGATCGCACAACCCAGCACGTCGTTTTGGCGCCCCGTGTTGCGCTTGCATGAAGGTCTGTTGATTCCAGCGTCAAACAAAGCAGCAAGTGCTACTTATCTTTGTTACCTTAAGACCCTACTTTGAGGGTGTGATTTAAACTGACTAATTTGATATATTACCAAATAGTCACAAAATAAACTCAAAGTTCAAATTCATTATGAAAATTGCTATCGTTGGTTCAGGTATCTCCGGTCTTGCAGTTGCACACAGGTTACAAGGGCAGGCGGACATCACACTTCTGGAGGCTGATGGCTACTTTGGCGGCCACACCCATACAGTGGATGTAACACTGCCTACCGCTACCGGGGAAATAACCCATGGCGTGGATACCGGTTTTTTGGTGTTCAACGAGCGCACCTACCCCAACCTGATTGCGCTGCTGGCAGAGCTCGATGTGGATACTGCAAAATCGGACATGTCGTTCTCGGTCAAGGTGCCTGGGGCCAAGGCAGGTGGTCCGCTGGAGTGGAGTGGCTCATCGCTCAACACGGTATTTGCCCAGCGCAGCAATCTGGTAAATCCTCGGTTTTTACGCATGCTGCGTGACGTGATGCGCTTCAACGCACTGGCCACCGACATTGCATTGCGCAATGCAGAGGCCGAGCTGATACAGCCTTTGAGCGAGTTTTTGCGTCAACATAGATTGTCAGATGAGTTC
>JBEANP010000037.1:0-14590 GCA_041165385.1 Pseudomonadota bacterium
CGCCAGTGCACATGGCAATGTCCAAACCGCCCAAGCGTGAAAGCAACAGCGACGCAGCCGACGTATTGCCAATGCCCATTTCACCCAATAGCAGCGCGTTCCCGGGTAAGGTTTTGACTAAGTCCATACCGTGCTGCAATGCCTCGTTGCATTGGGCTGCGGTCATGGCAGGCTGCGCAGAAGAATCCGCCGTGCCCTGCTCTGCGCCGGCCGCCTTGCGTACCTGCAATCCTGCGCGGGTGCCACCGGCTGGCAAACCCGCCAAAAAGTCATGCTTCACGCCGCAATCCACCACCGTGAGCGCAATACCGTTTTGCTTGGACAGCACACTGACTGCCGCGCCGCCCGCCAAAAAGTTCTCCACCATCTGCCACGTCACGTCACTTGGAAACGCCGAAATGCCCCGCGCGGTAAGCCCATGGTCCCCAGCAAAAACCACCATCTGCGGCTGCTCCAGCACGGGCGCGGTGCTACCCAAAATTTGTCCGATTTTCAGAGCTACATCTTCCAAGCGGCCAAGGGAACCCAGCGGCTTGGTTTTGTTGTTCAGTGTGTCGAGCAATGCTGCGGTGAGGGCTACTTCCGAAATATCGGCAAGGGTGGGCAAAGAAAATGGTGTGGAGGTATTCATATAAAAATCTTTCCAAAAAATCGGTCAATCAGTTCACTAAATAAGTTCAGTTCGTCGGTTCAAAAAATCAGCTCAGCAGTTCCTGCAATATCCCAGGCGCAAAGTGCGCCCCAATGTAGTCCGCCAAGCCCTCAAACACCGTCTCCAGCGTAGGCACAGCGCCACCCAGCTGCGCGCCAAACAGCGCCTGCAAAACGGCAGCGTCTTCGAACATGCCATGCAAGTACACGCCCAGCACGTTGCCCGAAGCGTTGCACCAGCCCAAGCCACCCGGCAACACCGCACGCGCCACATTACCCGCCGCGGCCAGGGCCACATGCTGCTGCGTTTGCCCATGGTGAATTTCGTAGCCCGAAACCGACACGCCCGCAAGTGCCGCCCAAGGTGACGGCTCACGCGCACCCGAGCGGAGGAAGGGCATGGCGGGGGGCGATTTCTGCGCATTTGGCAGCATGAGCCCCCCGCCATGCCCTTCCTCCGCGTGCGCGCCCAATGACGCACAGAATTCAGTCTGCGTATGCCGAACCGTCTTGTCCTGCGCAAACACCGTCACTAGCGGCAACAGCCCCAGCCCCGGCGCATTACCGTCAATGCCATGCGGGTCAATCAGCGCCTCGCCCAACATCTGCAACCCGCCACACACCCCCAGCACCGCCCCGCCCTGCCCTGCGTGCTGCGCAATGGCCGCATCCAGCCCCTGCGAGCGTAGCCACGCCAAATCACCACTGGTGTGCTTGGAGCCCGGCAAAATAATCCAGTCCGATGGCTTCAGGCCTGCCAGTTCCGACGGACCGCGCACCCACTGCAATTTCAAGCCAGGAATGTTTTTGAGCGGCTGAAACTCATCCAGATTGCTGATGCGCGGGTAGGCAATCACCGCCACCGTCATGCTGACCGTGCCCTTGGTCACGCTGCGGTCGTCAAAAATGCCATCTTCCTCGGGCAAGCCATGCTGCCACCACATCGGCAGGGTAGCCACGGTGGGTATGCCGGTCAGTTCTTGCAGCATTTGCGGCGCGGGGGCTAACAGCGCTGCATCACCGCGAAACTTGTTTAAGACAAAGCCTTTGATCAAGCTGCGCTCGTCATCAGGCAACAGCGCCCAAGTACCATACAAATGCGCAAACGCGCCGCCGCGGTCAATGTCGGTCACCAACAGGCAGGCGGCGTTGCAGTGCTTGGCCACGCGCATGTTGACGATATCGCTGCTGGACAAATTGATCTCGGCGGGCGAACCCGCGCCCTCAATCACCACCACGTCGTTTTCAGCGCGCAGTTCGTCCAAGGCGGCGGCAATGACCGGCCACACCTTCAGGCTGCGCCCGCGCCACGGCACGGCGGTCAACTCTTCGTTGACTTGGCCCATCAACACCACCTGGCTGTGCGTGTCGCGCTCGGGTTTCAAGAGCAGCGGGTTCATGCGCACATCAGGAACGGTGTTGGCCGCCAGGGCTTGGAAATACTGGGCAGAGCCGATTTCTCCGCCGGGCGATGGACAATGTGCCGCCGGGCCGCCCCAAGGCACATTCACCCCATCGGGGGGCAGCGACCCGCGTAGCGGTGGAGCGTGGGGGCCCACTACTCTCGCGTTGTTGCTCATGTTCTGCGCCTTGAACGGCACAACCTTGAGCCCCTGGCGCGCGTAGTAGCGGCACAGCGCGGTGGTGAGCCAGCTCTTGCCAGCGCCGCTGGTGGTGCCCAGCACCATGATGCATTTGGCGGTCATGCGGTTGGTTCCAATGTTGCAAACAGCGCATCTTGCGCCATCGGTGACAGCACCCTCAGACGCACCCAACCGGGCAGGCCAAACGAGGTTGCATCACGCAATTTAAGACCCTGGTGCCGCAGGCGGGCACACAGGAGACTGGCGTCAACACCCTGGGGTGGTTGGGCGCAAAAGTAGTTGGCCTGGCTGGGCAAACAAGTCCACCCCGAGGCCGTGAGTTGTTCCATTTGCCGCGCTTTCCATTGGCCCAGCTGGACCAAACTGTGGGCCAGCCAAGCCTGCACATCTGCCTGAGTCCAAGCCGTCAACAGAGCCACGCCGTGCGCACCCACCACCCACGATGGGGCTAATGCGTTGAACTGTTGCACCGCTACTTCAGCCCCCAGCGGCGCAACTGCGTAGGCCGCGCGCACGCCGGTCAGGCCCAGCGATTTGTTGGGGGAAAACAATTGCCACACCGAGTCAAGCTGTGCAGCGTTCAGGCTGGTGGAACCACTCAAACGCAAGGGGGCGTAAGCACAGTCCAGCACCACGGGCGCACGCACCAAGTCAACGGGCCACTGCGTGTGCGCCTGGCCCAGCGGGCTGGAAGGCTCGCAGGCCCACACCAAGTTGGCAAAATCCGGATCAGTAGCCGCTTCCAACCCCCAGGCCTGCGCCGCGTAGGCATAGTCGCCATAGGCGTGCTGCGGCAGACTGACCGTGAGGGCCCCTAGCTGGCGTACCCAGGCGGTGATACGAAAGATGAACTCGCTGGCGCTGCCCGCCAGCACAATGCGCCACGGCTCTACGGCGTGAAACAGGGCCAGTGCGGAACGCAACGCGGTATAGCTCGCATCCGGGTAACGCGTGGTGTCTGAGGACTGCACCGCCGCCAAAGCCTGCGGGCACGGGCCGCAGGCATTGCTGTTGGTAGAAAAGTCGTACAGCAGCGCCCCCAGCGCATCCGGCCCACCGTGAACGCGTTGATTTGTGCTCATCTTCCAGCACCAAACGCTACAAAAAACATAGCTGCTTGCGCACAACCCACCAGCGCTAGCACTGTATTTGATGCATAAACCAGGGCTGCAGACGTATCCACCGCCACCGCCGCACGGCCCTGTGGGTTCAGCACATAGACGCCAGGCTTGTGCAGAGCAACATTCAAACTCAACGCCATGGCCGCCATAGGCCAGCCGCTGTTGGGCGATGGAGTTTTGACGGCCTCTGCGGGCAAACGCACCAGCAACCGTAACAACAAGCCCGCGCCCCGCGCGCCTTGTACCAACAACAAGAGCACCGCCGTAATACGTGCAGGCACCCAGCTCAGCACGTCATCTGCCCGCGCGGCCCACTTGCCGGCCCAGGCCCAGTTCCTGCCTTTGTAGACGCCGTGGTAGCCCCACATGGCATCGGCCGTGTTAGCAAATCGGTACAGCGCCGCACCGGGCAGGCCCAGCAACAAAAACCAGAAAATAGGGGCCACCACCGAGTCGTTGAGGTTTTCGGCCAGCGTCTCGATGGCGCTCTCGCGCACCTCGGTAGCCGTGAGTTGGGTCACGTCGCGGCTGACCAGCCAGCGCAGCCGCTCACGGCCCGCGTCTAGCGACTCGGCCAATGCAACCTCTACCGCCAACACCTCGCTTTTGAGCATGGCCCAGGCCAACAGCGGTTTGAGCAACATCCCCAAAAGCACCGCACCCCCCAGCGTAGCAAGCCACGGACTGACCGTTAAAGCAGCCCACATTAGCCAAACTACGCCACCTTGCAACACGCAAGCCGCTACAACAACAATAGCAGCCAGCCCATACCAGGCAAGGGCTCCTAACAAAAAAGCCTTGTAATCCGGCCCTGACAGAGCCGTCTGCTGCGACTGCCGTGTATAGCGTTGCACTCTCGCTCCTGTCCATGCAAGGGCTTTGCCCATCCACACCACCGGATGCAGGCGCACACGTGGCTCTCCCCACCAGCGATCAACGGCCATGGCCACCAGTACAGCGAGGGCAAACGAGATCGGTTGCATGAGCTTTATGGCCGTGACACTGGCTGCCCGGTTTTCAAACCCAGGCGCTGCAAGAGCGCAGCGTCTGCGTCTACACCGGGGTTGGCAGTGGTAAGCAGCTTTTCGCCGTAGAAGATGGAGTTGGCACCGGCCACAAAGCACAGGGCCTGCACTGCGTCGCTCATGCTTTGGCGTCCAGCCGACAAGCGCACACGCGCCAGCGGCATGGTGATGCGCGCCACGGCAATGGTGCGCACAAATTCCATCGGGTCCAGGTCGGGCTGGTCGGCCAGCGGTGTGCCTTCCACCTTCACTAGGTGGTTGATGGGCACGGACTCGGGGTACGGTGCCAAGTTGGCTAGCTCGGCAATCAGCCCGGCACGCTGCAGGCGCGATTCGCCCAGGCCCACAATGCCGCCGCAGCACACGCTGACACCTGCGTTGCGCACGCGGGCCAGCGTGTCCAGCCGGTCCTGGTAGTCGCGCGTGGTGATGATGTCAGCGTAAAAGTCGGGCGCGCTGTCCAGGTTGTGGTTGTAGTAGTCCAGCCCGGCGTCGCGCAGGGTTTCGGCGTGGCCGTCGTTCAGCATGCCTAGCGTGGCGCAGGCTTCCAGGCCGGTGGCCTTGACGGCCTTGACGAGCTCGGCCACGGCCTCTACATCGCGGTCTTTGGGGGCGCGCCAGGCGGCACCCATGCAAAAGCGGGTGGCGCCAGCGGCCTTGGCGCGCAGGGCGGCCTCGGTCACTTCTGCCACCCCCATGAGCTTGCCGGCTTCAACACCGGTGTCAAAGTGCACGCTTTGCGGGCAGTAGCCGCAGTCCTCGGGGCAGCCGCCGGTTTTGACCGACAACAGCGTGGCCAGCTCGACCATATTGGCATCGAAGTGGGCGCGGTGGGTGGTTTGCGCCTGAAACACCAGGTCGTTGAACGGCAAGTCAAACAACGCCTGCACCTCCGCCACGGCCCAGACGCGCTGGAGCGCATCGGGGCGCTGCACTTTGAGGGGCGCGGGGGTTTTGTGGGGCGCGTGGAAATGCAGTGGCTGGGTTGTATTTAATGTGGCTTTCATAGGTGTCTTCCTTGTCGCTTTTAGAGTATTTTTCAGTCTTCAATCCCGCGCTGCGCGGGGATGCCAGCCTTGAACGCATGTTTCACCATCTGCATCTCAGTAACAGTGTCGGCCAGCGCAATGATTTCGGGCGGGCAACGGCGGCCTGTGAGCACCACATGCACGTGGCTGGGGCGGGCTTTCAAGGTCTCCAGCACATCGTCCAGCGGCATCCAGCCGTAAATTAGCGGGTAGGTAATTTCATCCAGCGTGACCATGAAATAGTCACCACTCAAAATTGCCGTCCTGGCTTTTTGCCAGCCGTCGCGCGCCAGTTGGGCGGAGTGCTCAAGGTCCTGGCTTTTCCAGCTAAAACCGTCGCCCAGGCCTTCGATGGGAATGCCAATCTGTTCGAACATGCGGTGCTCGCCAAAGCGGGCAGTAGGGACTTTCATGAACTGGAAAATCTTGACCTTTTTGCCCCGGCCGTGGGCACGCAGGGCCAGGCCGAATGCAGCGGTGCTTTTGCCTTTGCCGTCGCCAGTGTTGACGATGACAATGCCCCGGCGCTCGCCTTCGGCTTTGTCGTAGGGTTTCTCGGATGGTGGGGTTTCGATTTGCATGGTTGTTTAGTTCGCGTTATGTGAATGTTTGGAAGTCAGGTTTTTTAGCGATCCGAGGAGCTTTTGTTTGCGCTCCGAGGAGGCCACAGCGGGCGCTCTGCTCCGTGTCCCCCGCCCTTCGGGCTCCTCCTTTACCTGCGCAGAACACCCACTGCGGCTTCCTCTGCGAGTTATGGCGTACCACAAAAGCGGGTTGGCATGGCACTCGGTTACGCGGCATAAAGGAGGAACTGACGGCCCTAGGCCGTCGCGGGGGACAGCCGCGTAACCGAGTGCCATGACGACACGCGCACGCCAAGGTAGTCCAAGAAGTCCCGGCAGTTCGACCGCAGCAAATCATCGGACAGCCGCCTTGGGCAAAGCAACCCACTGCCCCTCAACCGAATGAATACCAATGCGCCGGTCAAACACATCCACCAGAGCCTGATGGGTAGCCGCGTCACCACTCGCACCATGGTGGGTAATGCGGCCCTGGGCCATCACCACCACCGTGTCGGCATGCAGCGCCATGGAAATTTCGTGCAACACGCTGACCACCGTGGTGCCCTGCGCGGTCAGTGCCTGCACCACCGCCAGCCAGTCGGCTTGGTGCGGGGGGTCGAGGTTGGCCAGGGGTTCGTCCATCAGAAGCACTTGGGCTTGCACGGCCAAGGCGCGGGCCAGCAGCACGCGCTGGCGCTCGCCGCCAGAGAGTTGGCCCAGTGCCCGGCCACGCCATTCCCAGGCCTGGGTGGCGCGCAGTGCGGCCTCCACTGCGGCATGGTCGGCGGGGCTGGGGGGTGCCAGCCAGGCTTGGTGCGGCAGGCGGCCCAGCATGGCCACGTCCCACACGGTCAGGTCATCGGCAGAGGTTTCGTTTTGCCCTAGCCAGGCTAGCTGACGGGCCCGGTCGCGGCTGGGCAATTTGCGCAGGTCGTGGCCCAGCAAGGTCACGGTGCCACTGTGCGGCAACACGCCCACCAAACACTTGAGCAAGGTGGACTTGCCCGCGCCGTTGGGGCCCACAATGCTGGTCCACTGGCCTGCGGCAATGTTCAGCGACACGTCGTGCAGCACCTGGGTTTTTGTAGCACCATTTCCCACGCTAGCCCTTACGGCGCTTGCGTAGATAGCTATGCTTTTTGTAGCAATTTTCGTGGTGTGCGTCATGCGTTGGCCCCCACTCTGCCCGGCCCGCGGTGCATCAGCCACAGCAAGTAGCCGCCACCCAGCACCGCGGTGAGCACACCCACTGGCAGCTCTTGCGGCGCAATCAGGCCGCGCGCCATGATGTCCGCCGCCATCAGCAGCACGCCGCCCACCAAACTGGCCAGCAGCATCAAATGGCCATGCGTGGTTTTAACCATGGATCGCACCAGGTGCGGCGCGGCCAGGCCCACAAACGCAATTAGCCCGGTTTGCGCCACCGCCGTGCCGGTGGCCAGCGCCAGCACCACCACCAGCGCCGCGCGCATGGGCGCCACGGGCAGGCCCAAGCTCATTGCGGTAGCGTCGCCCAAACTCAGACCGTCCAGCACGCGGGCCAGCAGCCACGCGCCCAGCACGCACACCACCCACACGCTGCCCATCAGCACACACGAAGTCCAGCCCACAAACGCGGTAGAGCCCAACATAAACGCCTGCATAGCCTGCAGCGAATCGGGCGAAAACAGCAGCACCAAATGCGTCATGGCCCCCAGCACCACGCCCACCACTACACCCGCCAGCAACAGACGCAAGGTGTGCCCCACCCCGCGAGACAGCAGCAGCGTCAGCATCACGGCCAGCACCGCGCCAAAGAACGCAGCACCGGTGAGCCCCAAGCGCACCCAAACGCTGCTGGAGAACACGCTCACCGCCACGCCACTGTTCATCATGTTGCCCGCCGAACCACCCAACATGCCTGCACCACCGCCCAAAGCGGCCAGCGCCAGCGCCACACCCAGCGACGCGCCCGAGGCGCTGCCCAGCAAATACGGGTCGGCCAATGGATTGCGAAACAGCCCCTGCGCCACCGCGCCCGCCAAGCCCAACAACGCCCCGGCAGCCCAGGCACCCAGGGTGCGCGGCAGGCGGATTTCCCACACAATTTGCTGCGCCATGGCGGTTTGCTCAGGATCAATGGTGGGGTTGAGCAAAGGCGTCAGCAAATTTTCAAACCCCGTGCTGCCCACACAAATGCCCAACGCAGCCAACAACACCGCAGTCAGCACACCCGCCCACACCAGCCACCACACGCGGGCTTGCGTCACGGCTTAGGCCCTGTGGCATTTAGCCCGACAGTTTTGGGCGCTTTAGCTTCAATGCATTTCGCCATCAGGCGCGCAGCCTCGGCCATACGCGGGCCGGGGCGCACCAGCACGTTGGCGTCTTCGGTAGGGAAGATGCACACGCGCTGCTCGCGCAGGGCCCGAATGCTCTGCCAACCTGGGCGCGTCATCAGGCCATCAGCACTGCGCTGGCCGATCATGATCAGGTCAGGATTGGCTCGCACGATGTATTCGGGGTTGAGCTTGGGAAAAGGACCCAACTTGGCGGGCACGATGTTCTTCATCCCCAGGCGCGTGAGCGTTTCGCCAATGAACGACAGCTCGCCTGCGGCATAGGGGCCCTGGTTCACCTCAAAATACACCCGCACACCCTTGGTGCCGGCGGGCAGCGACTGGGCGGCTGCCGACACACCGGCGTCAATAGCGCGCCAGATGCGTTGGGCGTCGTTCACTTCGAGCAACTGACCCAGCTTCATCATCACCCGCTGCACATCGGCATGGGTCTTGGGTTCCAGCGCAAACACCTTGATGCCCAGCGCCTCCAGCCGCTCGCCCGCGCGGGACGATTTGGCCATCAGCACCACATCGGGCTTGAGCGCGACGATGGATTCAATATTCGGGTCCAGCCCGCCGCCCAGTTGGGGCAGCTTTTGCAAGCTGGCTGGATAGTTGGAATAGCGGTCTACGCCTACCAAGCGGTTGCACTGGCCCAGCTCGCACACGGTTTCAGCCAGTGAGGGCAGCAAGCTGACGATGCGCTGGGGGGACTTGGCAAATGTGACGGTGACGCCACGGTCGTCAGTAACTTGCAACGCGTGCGCTGCACCCGAAGCGACAAGCGTTATGGCGAGCGCTGCTACAAGGCTGGGTGCGCAGGCGCTTTGCTTCGTGTCCCCCGCCCGCTTTGCGGGCTCCTCCTTTACCTTCGCAAAACGCCTGCGCACCCAGCCTTGTAGCGGGTGAAGTGCCTTGTAAACAAGTCCGCTGTACGTTGTGTTCACGTTGCATCTTTCAGTGTGAGCGGCAGGCCCGCCGCCATCAGTGTTACGCGGGTACAGACTTGAGCCACATCCTGGTTTAGGCGGCCCAGCGCGTCGACAAAGGCGCGCACTTCGCGGCCCATGGGAATGACGCCCAGGCCAATCTCATTTCCTACGATCACTACGGGGCCGGCGGCGTTTTTAACTGCTATCAAAAGCGTAGCTGCTTGCGCATATTCCACGGGGGCTATAGGCTTGTTTGACACTATATTTTCCTGCAAACCTAGTGGTGAATCGGACGCCGAGTCAGGTGTTGATTCGGATGCTGAAGCAGGTGCTACCGCTTGTTGCTCGACAGGCATTAACAGGTTGGTCAACCACAGCGTCAGGCAGTCCACCACCACCAGCGTGTCCGCGCGGCTGTGCTGGGTGATGGCCTGGGCCAAGGCCAGCGGTTCCTCCACCGTGGTCATGCCGGGCACGCGCTGGGCGCGGTCGGCTTGGTGGCGGGCGATGCGCTGGCGCATTTCTTCGTCCCACGGCTGCGCGGTGGCAATCAGCACGGCTTTGTGCGCCGGGCTTTGGTCCAGCCACTGGCGCGCCAGCAGCTCGGCGCGGCGCGACTTGCCGCTTTTCTGGCCACCCAAAATCAGCTCGCTTTGGGCGATAGTTGCTGCGATGCCAGTCGCGATACTGGCAGGATTGGCGTGGGACGTGGAGCTCATGGTCTGGGTTCCGCTGCGTCTGTGATTGGTGCTGCGCGACGTGCCTGGTCGTCGTCCATCCAGCGCAAAATAATCTGGTGCATTTTGTTCACCCCATCGGTCAGCGCGGCGGGGCCGGGCTGCAATATCTCGGGCGACTTGATCTCGAACAGTTGCTGGTTACGCACGGCGTTCACAACGCCCCAACCTTCGCGTGCGGCCACGTTTTCGGGGCGAAATTTCTTACCGCACCACGAGCCCAGAATGATGTCGGGGTTGCGCACCACAATGCTCGCACCGTCCGCAATGATGCGGTTTTTGCCCAGCGATTGCACGGCCAGCTCCGGGAAGCAATCGTCGCCCCCAGCAATTCCGATCAACTCCGACACCCAGCGAATGGCGCTGATGTGCGGCGTGTCCCACTCTTCAAAAAACACCGTGGGGCGGCGTGCACCGGCCGCCACCTTGGCCGCCACGGCTGCCTGCATGGCGCGCAAATGGTCTTGCATGGCGGCAATGCGCTGCAGGCCCTGCACACTTTGCCCCACCATGGCCGCCACCTGAAACAGCATGGAGAAAATCTCCGCCACGCTGCGCTGGTTAAAGATGGTGACTTGCACGCCACGGCGCACCAGCTCGGCGGCAATGTCTGCCTGCAGGTCCGAAAAACCCAGCACACAGTCGGGCTGCAGTTCCAGAATTTTGTCGATCTTGGCACTCAAAAACGCACTCACTTTGGGCTTTTCTTCCCGGGCGCGGGGTGGGCGCACGGTGTAGCCCGAGATACCCACAATGCGGTGCTCCTGCCCCAGCAAATACAGCCACTCGGTGGTCTCTTCCGTCAGGCAAACAATACGCTGCGGGCCAAGAGGGAAAAGAAGCGCGTCAATGGGCATGACTAGGCTCATGCGGCCACCGTGGCTGTCGGCGAGAACAGATCCACCACCGCCTCAGGGCAAGACGCAAACCACGCATGAAAGTAACTGGCCCGCACCGAACCCAGCTGCCACACAGCCTCGCCCGCATCCGGCGTAGGCACGGCATCGGGCCGCGAAGTTCGCGCGGCAAACGGCAGCGTGGTGCTGGTCGTGGAGTAATGAAACGTGTGCCCCCGCAGCATGCCGCTTGGCAGCGCCAGTTGCTGCGGCCCAAGACCCGCCAAACGCTTGTGCATGGTCACCTCGCCAGGCAACAAACCCCACTGCGCATGGCGCGCGCCGTCCACCGTAACCAAGGTGTCAAACAGCGCCATCATGCCGCCGCACTCGGCCCACACCGGTTTGCCAGCAGCAATGTGTGCAGCCAAGCTGTCACGCAGCGCAGTGTTGCTGGCAATGGTCTGCGCATGCAACTCCGGGTACCCACCAGGAATCCACAACGCGTCGCAAGCCGGCAAAGCAGCATCAGCCAATGGCGAAAAGAACACCAACTCAGCACCCAAGGAACGAAGGCAGTCCAGATTAGCCGCGTAAATAAAGCAAAACGCAGCGTCACGAGCGACAGCAATCGTATGGCCTTGCAAGGGTGGAAGGCTGGGCGGCAGAACGCTCTGCTCCGTGTCCCCCGCCCGCTTTGCGGGCTCCTCCTTTACCTCCGCAGAACGCTCTACCGCCCAACCTTCTTGTGCGGCGAATGAGGGGACCCTAGACACGGCAACTTCCGGCCCAACAAAATCCACCTTCCAACGCTGCAAATCGTCAAGCGTCATCTGCCCCAAAGGTGTAGCTGCCAACGCATCAGCCGCAGCATCCAGCCGCTCCACCGCGTCCACCACCTCACTGGCCACCGTCAACCCCAAGTGCCGCTCAGGCAAGGTCATGGCTGCATTGCGCATCACCGCCCCCATCCAATGCTCGGGGTTGCGCACACTGCCCTGCAACATCTCGGCATGGCGCGCACTGGCCACGCGGTTGGCCAGCACCCCAGCCCACGGCATGGCATCCCGGTAATGCTGCAGCCCAAACGCCAGCGCACCAAACGTGCCCGCCATGCTGGAGGCATCCACCACGGCCAGCACATGCAGTCCAAAACGCTGGGCCAGGTCGGCGGCGCTGGGTTCACCGTCAAACAGCCCCATCACACCTTCCACAAAAATCAAGTCCGCCTCAAGCGCCGCAGCATACAAGCGCGCACGGCAATCGGCCTCACCCGTCATCCACAGGTCCAGCTGGTGCACCGGCGCGCCGCTCGCCAGCGTGTGCCAATACGGATCCAAAAAATCAGGGCCGCACTTGAACACCCGCACCTTCAAACCCCGACGCGTGTACAGCCGAGCCAGGGCTGACGTGATAGTCGTTTTGCCCTGCCCAGAGGCGGGGGCGGCAATTAGCAATGCGGGGCAGGTGGCAGTAGTCAACGGAATCCTTACTTGGGCTGAAAACGCAGTGTCACAAAGGCACCACGACCAGGCTGGTTGTACCCCAAAGCAGTTTGGTAAAACTTATCTCCCAAGTTCACCATGCGGCCTTCCAGCGACCAGTCTTTGCCCATGGATTTTTTGGCATACACATCCAACGTGCCATAGCCACCCAGGGTCTGGGTGTTGGCGGTGTTCTCAAAGGCTTCCGACACTGCAAGCCAGCTTGCGCCTAGTTTCCAATCGCCAGCAGGATAGTCCACCGAGGCCGTGATCTGCTGGTCCGGGCGTCGCACCAGCTTCATACCGGTGGCCTGGTTGCGTGCGTCCAAAATGTCCAGCGCGGTTCTGTACTCCCACGCGCCCACTTGGCCTTCTAAGGCCAGTGTCCACCCTTCAATGCGCACATACGGAATGTTGGCCACCACAGGCTGTTTGGTAATGAACCCCTTGATGCGATTCTGGTAATGGGTCAGGCTTAGCAATTGCGTGCCCAATGCCAGGGAAGCTCCCAGTTCGGCGTTTTCACCCGTCTCGGGCTGGGTGGTGGGGTTGCCTTGAAATTTGGCTGGATTGGGGTCAAACCAATACAGCGTGTTAAAACTTGGAACCTTAAAGCTGGTGCCGTACGAGCCATGTAGACGCAAATCTGGCGTCAGACGGTAGCCGTACGACAACAATCCGGTATTGGCCGTGCCGAACTGGGAGTTTTTGTCTTGTCGTGTGTTGGCCTGCCAGCTATGCGCTCCCTGCTGACCACTAATTCCCAAGAACACAGAATCGGTGGCGCGGCTATTCACAGTGTAGGTCTGCGTGCCACTGACCTTTTCCTCCAACGAATCAATGCCTGCGAACAGCAAGCCTAACGGTGTGTCTATGTGGTTTTGCCAACTAAGTTGGGATTGCTCAGTGTTGAATTTGCTGGTGGCGGTGCTGGTCAGGCTGGTCGATTTGTCTGTGCTGTTGGCAACTTCAAACCGGGTTTTCCAGCCCGCAAGCGCAGGGCCCTGCACACCCAATAGGGCCATGGAGGTGGTGGATTCAGAGCGCACATCGAAGGGATTGGTCCCGCCGTCATAGTGGTTAACACCGTCCGACCGCAGCATCTTGGCATCTGCCTTCCATTGGTCGGTGAGCCGCCAATCCAACGAGGCATTCACAGAGTTTTGGGCAAACCCGTCACGGTCCGCGTTGTAGCCACTGCTGGCCGTCGACCCAATGCGCGGATTGGTCGCAGAAAAGCCCTTTTCATCCAGCGTCTGCAGGGCCAGGGCGTAGGAAATCCGGTCGGTGCCGCCGGTGAAGCCCGTCGACAGCTCGCTGCGGTCACCCTCCCCCACCGTCACGCTGGCATAGGGATGGAAGCCAGCACTACCCCGGCGTGTGAATATTTGTACCACGCCGCCCACAGCGTCGCTACCGTAAAGCGCTGAGGCCGGGCCTTTAAGCACCTCGATGCGCTCAATCATTTCGAGCGGAATCGAGTCGAAATTGGGAGTGCCCGACGTGGAAGAACCGTAGCGCACGCCGTCCACCAACAAGAGAACATGGCGGTTTTCAGTCCCGCGCACATACACACTGGAGGTCTTGCCCTGGCCACCATTCGATGAGGTTTGCACACCGGCCTGGCGCGCCAGTAACTCGCCCACCGTGCGCCCTGCTCCACTTTCAATTTGCGCACGCGTAATCACCGTGATGTCGCTAATGACGGCGTCGGCCCGGGTTTCCGAGCGCGTTGCGGTGACTACCACTTCCGCTAATACAGGAACCACGCCTGCGTCTAATGCTTGAGCGAGCCCCACATTGCAATACCCCAACGCGAATGGAAGCACGGCCAAGCGTGCGTAAAAATGACCAGTTTTCATAAAGGAAATACCCGACTTAAAACCCTCACCGTCTTCCCCGACAGTGCTTGGGCGTACAGGCTGCGCGCAAGCGTGCAACCACCTCGTTGGCCGGTATCCGGGCTGGTGGAATCAACCTTCATCGTCTTCCCAAACGCGTGTTCAGTACGCTCAGTGACTGTGATGAAAGCGGTGCCTTGCGACACGTCCACTTACCGTTGCGGGGGCAGCGCAGGTTAGGTTGGCTGATACATCAGCCGCGCCCTCCTGCTTCCCGTTGAACTGCAGTGTGTGAACCACACCGCGAGCACCAACTCTGACATTTTACGTTGCTGAGGCTTTCACGCACCCTACAATGTGCATCTATGTCGAACCTGCCCCATATCGACCAAGTTGCCGAGCGCGTTGAGCGACTGATCGTGCGCTACGGCGAACTACAGCGCACCA
>JBEANP010000038.1:0-14552 GCA_041165385.1 Pseudomonadota bacterium
AGGAAGTGCTGATTGCCCTGCAGCGCCTGGGTGTGGAAACCATTGCGGTGGACCGCTACGAGAACGCGCCCGGCCAGCAAGTGGCCCACCACGCACGCACCATCACCATGAGCGACCCCGAGCAGCTTAAACGCCTGATTGAGGCCGAAAAACCCATGTTGGTGGTGCCCGAGATTGAAGCCATCGCCACCCCCATGCTGGAAGCGCTGGAGGCTGCCGGTGTAGTGCGCGTAGTGCCCACCGCCCGCGCCGCTCGCCTGACCATGGACCGCGAAGGCATCCGCCGCCTGGCTGCGGAAATCCTGGGCCTGCCCACCAGCCCGTACAAGTTTTGCGACTCGCTGGAAGACTTGCAAGCTGCCATTGACGGCGAGGGCGGAGCAACGGCTATTGGCTACCCCTGCGTGGTCAAACCGGTGATGAGTTCGTCCGGCAAAGGCCAAAGCAAGATTGACGGCCCGGCCGATGTGAAGAAAGCCTGGGACTACGCCATGGCCGGTGGCCGCGTGAGCCATGGCCGTGTGATCGTCGAAGGCTTTATCGATTTCGACTACGAAATCACCCAGCTCACCGTGCGCGCACGCGCAGCCGACGGCAGCATCGAAACGCACTTCTGCGACCCTATTGGCCACATTCAGGTGAGTGGCGACTATGTGGAGAGCTGGCAGCCCCACCCCATGCAATCCACTGCGCTGGACAAGTCGCGCCAGATTGCCAAAGCCGTGACCGATAACCTCGGCATGGGCCATGACGGCCAGCCCGGCGGGCTGGGGCTGTTTGGCGTGGAGCTGTTCGTCAAGGGCGACCAGGTGTGGTTTAGCGAAGTCAGCCCCCGCCCGCACGACACTGGCTTGGTAACGCTGACGACGCAAGTGCAAAGCGAGTTTGAATTGCACGCTCGCGCCATTTTGGGCCTGCCGGTGAACACTGCGCTGCGCAGCCCCGGTGCCAGCGCCGTGATTTACGGCGGCGTGGAGGCCAAGGGCATTGTGTTCGATGGCGTGGCCGACGCACTGCGCGTGCCCAACACCGACATACGACTGTTCGGCAAGCCCGAAAGTTTTACCAAGCGCCGCATGGGTGTGGCACTGGCATTCGATGCCGATGTGGAAGTGGCCCGCACCAATGCCAAGCTGGCTGCAGCCAAGGTGAAACCGCGCATTGCGTAAGTTTTTGCTATTGTTTATGTAGCTGCTTAGTCAATATCCACGGGCGCTGCAGGCAAAAATAGCTTCCTAATGGAAACCTAATGCGTCCGGTGATACGCTGGACGCATGACAAACACGCAAGCACTAAATAGTCCGTCCCCGGTACGTATCTGGGGCGCTGTTCTAGCCCTGTTGGTGGCTGCAACACTGGCAGGCGCGGCGCTGGACCAACATGTATCGCTGACCAGCCAGTCCATGTTCTACGTGCTGGCAGTGGTGGTTGCGGCCACTACCTTGAGCACACTGGCGTCGGTGGTGTGTGCATTGGGGGCGGTCACCGCGTTTAACTTCTTTTTTGTGCCACCGCGCTGGACGTTTGAGGTGGAAAGCCAAGAGCACCTCATTGCGCTGGGCACCATGCTGGTGGTGGCCCTGGCCATCAGCCACCTGACGGCCAAACTGCGCAACAAGACCGAAGTGGCCCGGCGTAATGCGCAGCGGGCAGATCAGCTACAAGCCCTGGCCAGTGCGTTGGCCAGCGCCACGGCTGCGCAAGAGGCCGCAAGCTTGGGCCAGCAGTCGCTAGATGCGGCATTTCAGGGCCCCAATACCCTCGCCCTATTGAATGATTCAAAGGCGCTGGTGAGTTCGTGTGCGCGCTTCAGCGCACTCCAAGACGGCCTTGCCAGTTGCCTGCGTGAAGCCGCCACACTGGGCCCGGGCACAGGGCGTTGGCCTGGGCTTAACGCGTGGTACATCCCGCTGGTCAGCGCCGACCTTATGCAGGGCGCAGTGTGTATTGAAAATGTGCAGGCGTCGGACGACGAAGGGCGCGAGCATGCGCAGGCTCTGTGCCTGTTGTTGGCCCAGGCGCTGGCCCGGCTCAAGATGGCGGCTGCTATTCAAGCCTCGCATTTAGAGGCGCAACGGCAGCAAGTGCAAAGCACTTTTTTGGCCGCCATATCGCATGACTTGCGCACGCCTTTGGCGGCCGTGGTGGGGGCTGCATCGGCGTTGCAGAGCCAGGGCGACAAACTTACACCCGATGAACGGCAACGTCTGCTGGGCAGCATCGTGACCGAGGCGCACTATTTGTCCAACGTGACCGAAAACACGCTGCAACTGGTCCAGCTGACCAACGCCGCACTGCCAATGCGCCGTGGCTGGGAGTCGATGGAAGAAATTGCCGGTGCCGTGTTGGCCCGCATGCGCCTGCGGGATACGCAGCAACGCATCAACGCCAAAATCCCCAAGAACCTGCCGCTGATCGAGGTGGACCCGGTGTTGATTGCGCAGCTGATTGGCAACTTGCTGGACAACGCACTGAAGTACAGCGATGGGCCCGTGGATTTGGTGGTTCGCACCACAGTGCAGCAGATGGTGGTGATGGTGAAAGACCGGGGCAATACGATTGCCGAATCGCTGCACGAGGCTATTTTTCAGCCTTACGCCCGCAGCGACCACTCAGACCAGCGTGGAGCGGGCTTGGGGCTGGCGCTGTGCCGGGCCATTGCCCAAGTGCACGGTGCAACCATGGCAGTCAAGGCGCGCCAAGGCGGTGGCCACAGCTTTAACTTTTATTTGGCGCTCAACCCGGTGCAACCCGCGTTGGGGTTGGAGGTGGCAACCGGAGAGGCCGCGCAAGGGGAAGCACCATGACCATGCGCGTGTTGATTGTGGAAGACGACCGCGAAATCCGCAGCATGATGCAGTCGTCGCTGTCGGTCGAGGGCTTTGAGGTGCAGACGGCGGTGACCTTAAGCGAGGCGCGCGCCCTGTTGCAACACAGCACGCCCGACGTGGTGGTGCTGGACTTGGGCCTACCCGATGGTGATGGGCTGGAACTGGTGCAGCACATTCGCAAGCACCTCGCGCTGCCCATTTTGGTGGTGTCAGCGCGCCACCAGGAGGCGCAAAAAATTCAACTGCTCGATGCCGGTGCAGACGACTATTTGACCAAGCCCTTCAACGTGGGCGAGTTGCTGGCCCGTATTCGTGTGGCTTTGCGCCATCGGGGTACCACCTTGGCAGCGGCTGTGACTGCCCACCAGTTGGACGACCTAGCGGTGGACCTGGTGACGCGCACCGTGCTGTGTGGCGAAAACACCGTGCACCTGACCCCCACCGAATTCAACTTGCTGGCACGGCTGGTGCGCAGTGCGGGCCGCGTGGTGACGCACCGGCAACTGCTGGCCGATGTGTGGGGTGCAGAGTTCACCGAACATACGCACTACCTGCGACTCTACATGGGGCAGCTGCGCGCCAAGATCGAGGTCAATCCGGCGGAGCCACGCCATCTGTTGACCGAGACTGGCGTTGGTTACCGCCTGGCTGTGGTGTGACGCGGCTGCGTAAAGCCATCCTTATGTGATCCTGATGCGTCTGCGGCCACAGTCAGGCTTCCTAGACTGTTGGAACCAAACGTATGAGTAAAACTGCACAACGGGACAGCACGGCCGCGCTGACCCTGGGCGCATTGGGTGTGGTGTATGGCGATATCGGCACCAGCCCGCTGTACACCATGAAAGAAATTTTCAGCCCCGCCACGGGCATTCCGTTAGACGCTGCACATCTCATTGGCGCGGTGTCCGTCATCTTCTGGGGCTTGATGCTGGTCGTCACCCTCAAATACGTGGTGCTGATTTTGCGAGCCGATAACCGGGGCGAGGGCGGCATCATGGCGCTCACCGCATTGGCCGCCAATGCCGCTGGCAGCACCCCTGCCAAACGCACCGCACTCTTGTTGCTTGGCGTCTTGGGTGCTGCACTGTTTTATGGCGACAGTGTGATCACCCCGGCCATCTCAGTACTCAGCGCGGTGGAGGGGCTGGAGGTGGCCACCCCGGCCTTCAAACCCTATGTGTTGCCTATTTGCTCCGTAGTGCTGGTGGCGTTGTTTGCCATGCAGCGCTTTGGCACAGGCTTGGTGGGCAAGCTGTTTGGTCCGGTCATCGTGCTGTGGTTCGCAGTGCTGGCACTGACAGGCATCACCGAAATAGCGCAACAGCCTGCCATACTGGCGGCACTCAACCCCTTCAATGCCTTGGCATTCTTGGTAGCGCAAGGCTGGCATATCTTTGTGGCCGTGGGCGCTATTGTGTTGGCCTTTACCGGTGCCGAGGCCTTGTATGCCGATATGGGGCACTTTGGCAAACGCCCCATTCAGTTTGCGTGGACGGGCTTGGTGCTGCCTGCGCTGGCCGTGCAATACATGGGGCAAGGCGCGTTGTTGATGCGCGACCCCACTGCGCTGGAGAGTCCGTTCTACCGTATGTTCCCCGAGTTCTGGTTGCTCCCGGCCGTGGCGCTGGCCACCGTGGCCACCGTGATTGCGTCGCAGGCGGTCATTTCGGGTGCGGATTCCATGACCAAGCAGGCCATGCAGCTGGGGCTGCTGCCGCGCATGCGGGTGCACTTTACGTCGGCCAAAGAGGCGGGGCAAATCTACATGCCCGGTGTGAACTGGCTGTTGCTGGCAGCGGTTCTGCTGGCGGTCTATGGCTTTGGCAGTTCGTCGGCCATGGCGTCGGCCTACGGCATTGCGGTCACTGTGACCATGCTGATCACCACCCTACTGACATTTTTTGTGGTGCGATACAGCTGGAAATTTTCATTGCCCATTGCCGTGGGAGCCACCAGCCTGTTTATTGCGTTGGACTTATTGTTAGTGGTGTCCTGCTCTATCAAATTTTTCCAGGGCGGCTGGTTTCCGTTGGCTTTGGGCGCAGCCATTTTTATGGTGATGGCCACTTGGCGCCGGGGCCGCGAGCTGCTGATCGAAAGTATTCGCCACGATGACCCCGAGCTATTGCCCTTGGTCACTGCGCTCTCGCAAGACAGCGTGCACCGGGTGCCGCGCACTGCGGTGTATGCCGTAGCCAATGCGGGCACAGTGCCGCAGGCGCTGATGCACAACCTCAAACACAACCAGGTACTACACGAGCGCAACGTCATCCTCACGGTGGTGTTTCACGAGGTGCCGTGGATTCCCTTTGCCGAGCGCGTACAGGTGGAATCTTTGGTGCCGGGCTTTTGGCGGGTGCAAGTGAATTATGGTTTTAAAAACACGCCCGATATCCCGAAGGCGCTGGAGCTGTGCAAGGCACATGGGCTCAGCATCAACCTGTTTGAGACGTCCTATTTTTTAAGCCGCGAAATCGTCATTCCGACCAAAGGCTCAGGCATGGCGCATTGGCGCGAAGCGCTGTTTGCAGTGATGTCGCGCAACGCGGGCAGCGTGGTGGAGTTCTTCAAGCTGCCGCACAACTGCGTGGTGGAACTGGGCACGCGGGTGCAGATTTAGCGCGTTACTGAAACGCCACCTCCGCAAAGCTGCGCAGCTTGCGGCTGTGCAGCTGGTCCACACCCTGGGCGCGTAGCAGTTCTACAGCGCGCATGCCGATACGCAAATGCTGGTCCACCCGCTCGCGGTAAAAATGGTTGGCCATGCCGGGTAGCTTGATTTCCCCGTGCAGCGGCTTGTCGCTCACACACAGCAGGGTGCCGTAGGGCACGCGGAATCTAAAGCCATTTGCGGCAATGGTGGCGCTTTCCATGTCCAGCGCCACGGCGCGGCTTTGGCTGAAGCGGCGTTGGGGCTGGTTGTTGGGCAGCAGTTCCCAATTGCGGTTGTCAGTGCTGGCCACCGTGCCCGTGCGCATGATGCTTTTGAGTGCCGCACCACTGATCTGCGTCACATCGGCCACGGCCTGTTCCAGCGCCACCTGAATCTCTGCCAGTGCAGGTATCGGTACCCATAACGGTAGCTCTTCGTCCAGCACATGGTCTTCGCGCACATAGCCATGTGCCAGCACGTAGTCGCCTAGTTGCTGGTTGTTACGCAGGCCTGCGCAGTGGCCCAACATGATCCACGCGCGCGGGCGCAACACGGCAATGTGGTCAGTGATGTTCTTGGCGTTGGCCGGCCCCACGCCAATGTTCACCATAGTGATGCCGCTGCGGTCGGCGCGCACCAAGTGATAGCCTGGCATTTGAGGTAGGCGCGGTGGGGCTTTGCCTAGCGCGTCTATCGCCTCAGCGGGAAGCCCGGCGCGGCGGGTGATCACATTGCCAGGCTCTACAAACGCTACGTACTCACTACTGGCATCGGCCATGGCTTGGTGGCCCAATGCGATGAACTCGTCTATGTAGAACTGGTAGTTGGTAAACAACACAAAGTTCTGAAAATGCTCTGGCCCGGTGCCGGTGTAATGGCGCAGGCGATGCAGCGAATAGTCCACTCGCGGTGCGGTAAATAGCGACAGCGGCTGTGACTCACCTGGCCGAGGCTCGTAGGTGCCATTGGCAATGCCATCGTCCATGGCGGCCAGATCGGGTAGGTCGAATACATCGCGCATCAACATGCGGCGCTCGGGCGTCATGCTGCCTTCTACGTGGTCATGTTCGCCAAACGAAAAATGTACAGGTATGGGCTGGCTACCCGTACCGATTTCTAGCTCTACTTGATGGTTTTCTATCAATAAGCGGAACTGCTCTAAGTAGTAATCACAGTACAGGTCTGGGCGCGTGAGCGTGGTCTCAAAGCGGCCGGGGCCAGCCACAAAGCCGTAGCTCAGTCGCGCTAACTCGGGAGCCGCATTACGCGACACTGTGTCGGTGTGAACCCGCACAAACGGATAACACGCCCGTACATGTCCGTCCAAATCGTCCCCGGCCACAAACCGGGCCATGGCTTCGCGCAGGTGGGCAATGCTGCTGTCATAAATGCGCATGACTTGCGCTAGCGCTGCAGCGGGGTCGGTGAATCGGGCGGGGGCGATGAAGTTGGGGCGTATGGGCATGGAGCTATTGTGCCTTTGTGGCGTGTGGCGGTGAACGTACGCCAAAAGCAAACGGCACCCAAAAGTGCCGTCTTGACTTAGATTTAGGACCTAAATCAACCACATAGCCCGAGTACCGCATCCACAGCCGCCAGTCGGATTTTCCAAGAATTTACGCTGCCATCTCCACTATCTGTGGAGAGGAAGCCCTACAGGCCGATTGACCTAAGTGCGCCCCCCATTTGACTGACTACTTTGCCATCTACATTGAGAGCGATGTGCGCCATATGCGCAATGTGCGCGTCCCGCATCGGGCAATTGCTGAACCTGTCGGCGCTGCCGGCAGATTGCGGAAGCTGCTGCTCAGCCTAGCGCTTTTTTCGACGGGACTTCTTGGAACTGGTGCTCTCCTTTTCCGGCTCGGCACTACGCGTTTGGGCTCTGCCCTCGTTGTCGAGGCCAAGTGCCTTCAGTCGGCTGAATACCCATCCGTTATCGTCCAAATTACTCGCCAGACCAACAACCGAGGTGGTCGAACCACCACCCCAAAGAACAGAAAAAACATTGGCTGCTTTTAGATCGGTCATATGCCCAGTCTGCCAACACTTGGGTTTGGTGCTTGGGCACTTCAGGTATTCCCCCACTGTTTGGGCGGTGGACCGATAGATCGGGTTATTCGTCGGCATAGGTGTGTCGCGGATGTAAGGAGATAGATTGGATAAGTCATCTGCGAGTGCCGGATTGCCCAAAATATAGTCTGGTTCAGTGGACGCGTTAGCCTTTCTTTCGTCCACATCGCTGTTTGTCTGAAGATGCCCCCCCGGCACTTGCCACAGCATGATAGGCAAGTTATTGAAAGCTTCGGAAACGCCCTTGGCGAGTTGGACATAAACATCCAGAACTTGGGAGCTGTACAAGTAGCCTGCGTTGACACCCGCGCCGGCTAAACCCTTGTCGAAAACGTCGCGCTCGTACTTATCGAATGCGATGAAGTCGGGGTCAATATTCTTATCGGCATTGCCCATCACATTCATCGTGCGTAAGAAGTCTGTTTGTTCCTTTACACGCTTGGCAACAAGGCTAGGGTCACCCTGGGCCGCCGTATGTAGCCACCCATGCCCCGTAGGGTCGCCAGCCCAGACGTTGATTTGCCAACCAAATGGCACGCTGGGTGCGAATGTCCGTGTCATCCAGTTGATGGCGCGTAGGTAATCTTTAATTTCGGTTCCCGGTGCCAGAAATTCCGGAGGGATTTTGCTCTTATCCAGCTTTAGATAGTCATATGCTTCGGTCAGAGCTTCCCCCAAGGGGACTGCAGTGTTCAGTTTAAGCTTGCATCGGCGCGGTTGGCAGTCTTTGTGAAGCTCCCCCAAAAAGTCTGGAGAAAGTATTAGTGTGGCCGGAACCGGTCGCGCGGCATCCTTGAAGCCTTCTAGTTGCTTCAGGATGCTGATGTAATTAATGATGTGCTTCTGAAGTATTTTGTTGGGTGCATCGTTGCGAAGTTCCCGTTGCATACCCGCAGGGCCATCGCTTGCATTGACGTTGTAAAAAACCACCGTGAGCATCTTTTGCTTGCCGGTATTTTTCTCAATGATGCGCATGATGCGCATGATTTCATCGATCTTTTTGTCGCGGGTGATGATGATGCCGGGGTCACCATTGCCGGCAAGACCCGCGTAGGTATAGAAAGTATCAACCGGGCGCCGTTGCAGCAGCGGCACTTCAGACCCGCCAATCATCACAGTACCTTGTGCAATTTTGTCAGTAGGCCAACCCGGAACTTGGGCGAAAGCACTGGTAGTCATCAGGGTAAGCGCGGTTACGCCGAGCAGTGACCGGTAGGTGAGTTTTGCTGAATCCTCGATTCGTTGTTTCACATCAATGCCCCAGGGCATCTTGAAAACTTTAGCGAGACGCATTCTGATAACTCCTTGAGCTAAGACCATATATCCGACGGAGGACTTTTTTGATGCCAGTCAGTTACTTCATTAAGCCGACTTCTTTGTAGAATTTTTCGGCACCTGGATGCAAAGGGATGCCTGCCCCAACTGTGGCAGTTTCTAGGCGGATCAGCTTGCCCCTGGGGTGGCCGGCTTGCAGAGCTCTTTGGGTCGGCTCAGAAAAAAGTGCTTTTGTGAGTTGGTAAACCACTTCGGTATCTGCAGCAGCACTCGTCACCCATTGCGCTCCGACTGCCAGCGTTTTCACGGTAGCCACTCCGGGATAAGTCCCCTCGGGAAGTGTGGTGGGCGTCAGGTAGGGGCTCAACTCGCGGAGGTGTTTGGCCGGCTCGCCATCAATAGGTAGAAGTGCAATTTTCGTATCGCTAGCTGCCAACTCTGTAATCGTCCCCGCAGGTGCACCACCCACAAAGAAGAATGCATCAATCTCGCCGTCTTGCAGCTTATCGACGGCCTGATAGGTCTTGATGAACTCAGGAAAAATCTCGCTTTCCTTGACGCCGTAAGCCTTTAGCACCATGAGAGCATTGACCAAAGTACCACTTCCGGGCACGTCGATGGACACGCGCTTGCCCTTCAGGTCAGCAATGCTGCGAATCCCGGAGTCTTTCTTGACCATAACGTGAATGACTTCCGGATACAGATTGGAAATCAGGCGCAGTTTGGTTTGCCGGGGCTTGCCATCAAACATCATGCTTCCCTGGTACGCCCAGGTTACGATATCTGCCTGCGCAAAACTCGACTCGACCGTGCCGCGTGAAACGTCGTTCACATTGGCCACAGATCCGCTGGCAGCCTGTGCTGAAACCACAAGTTTGCCCGGCTGATTTAGCGCGGCGGCGATGATTTCACCAATGGGGAGGTATGTACCGCCTGTAGCTCCGGTAGCAACGCGAAACGTACTCTGTGCATGAGAGGCTAGCGGAATTGCAAGTGCCATTAGGCCCATAGCAAGAAGTTTGGTTAGTTTCATATTGGTTGCAATTCAGTCTTGTTGTAGAACAATGTGCGGTAACACTAATGGGGCAAAGAGTTAACTTCTTTTTCCCATTTGGCGATTAGGCGCTTGCGTTCAGCGCTGGAGCCGTATTTAACGTAGTCGTATTTAATAAACTTCATCTTCTTGAAGTCGGGTATGCGCGGGTCTTTATTGATTATCTTATTGGATGGCAATTGGAACTGCTTGGCGCTGAGCGCAATTCTTTGCGCAGCTGGCGTTAAAGCCCATTCATAGAATTTTTTGGCAGCGCTTGCATTGCGAGCACCTTTTACGATGCTCATCGAGCCGATTTCAGCGCCTGTGCCTTCAGCTGGAGTAACAGTCGCAACGGGGTAACCATCCATTTTTTCGCCTGGCCCATCCTGCACAAAACTGATTGATACCAAGGCCTCACCCCGTGCCACCGCCTTGATCGGACCTGTGCCAGTGCGGGTGTACTGGTTGATATTTTTGTGAAGTTGCTTCATATATTCAAAGGCTTGGTCTTCACCCATGAGCTGTACCAGGGTTGCCACCATGGTGTATGCCGTGCCGCTTGAGGCGGGGTTGGCCATCAATATTTCACCTTGGTAGGCCGGCTTGAGTAAATCTGCCCACGTCTTGGGTGCTGGCAGATTTTTCAATTCGAGCAAATCAACGTTGTACGCAAAGCCCAACGCACCGGAGTAAATGCCTACGGTTTTGTAATTGGATCGCCTGGCTTGATCTCTCGCCCACTTACGCAGTTTGGAAAGATTGGGTGATTTGTATTCCAGTGTTAGCCCATCCTCGGCAGCTTGCAAATGAGGATCACCGGTGCCACCAAACCATAGGTCAACTTTGGGGTCGTCTTTTTCTGTCATTAACTGCTTCACCGCATCGCCCGAACCCTTCAAGGTGATGTTGACCTTGGTGCCAGAAGTGCGCTCATAGGCGGCGCCAACTTTGTTGCACCAGTCCGCTTGTACCGAGCAAATGATGTTAAGTTGGGATTGCGCTTGTGCACCGATGGCTGTAAGCGCTATCGCAATGGATAGAACGGATTTTTTCATAGTGTCGGGTTCAATGATATTTACACAGTCAGCACGGACGGCCCCTTTTTGAAAAATAGAGGAGCTACCTTCTGGTTTGGAGCATACATTTATTTTTTCGCCTTGCCCTGTAGTGATAGGGGCTCTATGCGTACGATGCATAATTGTCCTTAGATAGGTGCGCTCAGCACCAGTGGCAAGCCGCACATGGTGGCCGTGCAGAACACCATTTCAGGCTCACGACAAGTTTGGGCGATAGCAAAGCGTACAGAAGGTGGTTTCATGAAGCAGTTTTCGCCCAAGTTTTTGCATCGGGGCATCAGGCTGCAACTCACCATTAGCCTGATTTTTGTATTTTTCACCCTTCCATTTATGGTGGTTTTCATGGCTGTTACGTACCAGGCCAATGTGAAGGTCATAGAAACACAGTCCAATCAGTTCATAGAAAAGTCAGTGCCTGCAACCATGCGCAGCACAGAGCAGCTGCTCACACCCATTGTCAACTCCGTTAAAGTTGCTGCAGCCCTGATGCAGGCAAGCCCCGACCACTTTCGCGAAGCTTCCTCCGCGAGCTATCTTTACGAAATGGTCGCCTCCAGCGAATCCGTTCATTCAGCGTATGCGGCCTACGAGGACGGAAGTTTTCGTCATGTGCGCCGCGCGTTCCAGGACAAACCCGTATTTAACAAACCTATTCCGTCGGGCACAAAGATCATTGATCGGTTCATTGACGCCAGAAAGGCGGGTAAGGCTGCCCCCTTGGTTGATGCCTACCGTTTTCACGCGCAATGGGGCCATGTGTTAACTGAGGATGCTGGGCCAGCCAGTTTTGACCCTCGTGCGCGTTCCTGGTACCAAAACGCCTCCAAGCAAAAAGGCCTGCTCGTGTCGGATGTGTATCCTTTCGCCAGCTCCGGCATGCTCGGCATCACCATTACTGCACCCATTGTGAGTAATGGCCGTTTTGTCGGAGTATTTGGTGTAGACCTGACCTTGCAAGCTTTGTCGAAGTATCTGGCCAGCAACCGGGTTACACCCAATAGCCTCACTATCGTGGCAGACGAGTCAGGCGGCATCATCGCCCATCCCGATCCATCGCAGGGTGGGGTACAGCATGGTGGCGGGCTTGCGCAGAATCGGCTAATCAAGCTGGATGACGAGCGCGTGTTGGCCGCTTTGGCCGAGCGCCTGAAAACACGCCAGGATCGACTCAAGTTTGTAGTTGGCAGCAACGCCACCGAGTACATCGCGTCGTTTTCGCCATTCCCCAAAGATTTTGGCAAACCTTGGGAAGTGCTCATACTCACCCCGACCGATGATTTTGCGGGTGACCTCAAACAAACCAACCAGCGCTTGCTCGTGCTGGGAGTCATAGTGTTTGCTTTGCAATTGGCGTTGATCTATTACCTCTCACGAACTTTGTCACGCCCGATTGAGCAACTGGCCCGAGATGTGTCACGCATACGCCGGTTTAAGTTTGATGAAACATCGCCTGTCCAGTCAAACGTTACCGAGATCAGGCACCTTTCGCGGGCGGTGCAATTGCTCACTGAAACCTTGCGCTCCTTTACGGCCTATGTGCCGCGTGAGCTGGTACAGCAACTGATTGCCACCGGGCACAGCAGCAAGTTGGGAATGGAAAGCAAGTACCTAACCCTTTTTTTTGCTGATATTGAGGGGTTTACCCACCTGTCGGAAACCGAACCGTCGCTGCAATTGTTGACACAGGTTTCAACCTACTTTGCTACCTTGAATGCCGCTATCGAGGCCTCCCAAGGGACGATAGATAAATACATTGGTGATGCGGTCATGGCGTTCTGGGGCGCGCCCAACCCCATCGAAGCTCACCCATATCACGCGTGTGTGGCAGCCGTGCGCGCCCAGCGCCGCATGGCCGTGCTAAACCAAGCATGGGAGTTGGGTAAGCTGCCGCATCTGAAAGTACGCATTGGTATTCACTCCGATGCGGTTCTTGTGGGGAATGTCGGCACCACCGACCGCATGAGCTACACCGTTATGGGTGATGGGGTCAACATTGCATCCCGGCTTGAAGGCATCAACAAAGAGCTGGGAACATCGATGTGCGTGAGCCACATGGTGTTTCGCGAGGTCGGCGATCGCCTATGGCTGCGCCCCATTGACACCGTGGCCATCAAGGGCCACAGCACCGAAATTGTGGTGTACGAATTACTGGGCATCCGCGATGGCGATGCCGAGGTCGGTGCCTCGGATGCCGACATCCGACGCTGTGACTTGACTGGCACTGCCCATGCAGAATACTTACGTAATAATTTTTCGGTTGCGTTGCAGCACTACGGGGCTTTGCTGGCGGAATTTCCGCACGACAAAGTCGCTCAACGAATGGCTGAAAAGTGCCGGCTTCGGCTGGCCGGCGCCTGAATTTTGAACTAGCGCAATAAGCTCGGGCGTCATGCTGCCTTGCACGTGGTCATGCTCGCCAAACTTCCAGCTCTTCTTGATAGTTTTCTATCAATAGACGGAACTGCTCTAAGTAGTAATCACAGTACAGGTCTGGGCGGGTGAGCGTGGTCTCAAAGCGGCCGGGGCCAGCCACAAAGTTGTAGCTCAGTCGTGCTAACTCGGGGGCCGCATTACGCGACACTGTGTCGGTGTGAACCCGCACAAACGGATAACACGCCCGTACATGTCCGTCCAAATCGTCCCCGGCCACAAATCGGGCCATGGCTTCGCGCAGGTGGGCAATGCTGCTGTCATAAATGCGCATGACTTGCGCTAGCGCTGCAGCAGGGTCGGTGAATCTGGCGGGGGCAATGAAGTCGAGGCGTATAGGCACGAAGCTACTGGGCCCGGCAGTTGGGTAGACTTTTTTCACTACCCAAGAAGCCGTCTTTTACGCCGCCTTCACCTTCAACCGCCAAGCGTGCAGCAGTGGCTCGGTGTAACCGCTGGGTTGAGCCAGGCCTTTGAACACCAAATCGGTTGCTGCCTCGTAGGCCATGCTGGTCTTGAAGTGGCCAGCCATTGGCTTGTAAAGCTTGTCGCCCGCGTTTTGCTTGTCCACCACCGCAGCCATGCGCTCGAATGTTTCGGTAATTTGCGCTTTGGTCACCACGCCGTGCAGCAGCCAGTTGGCCATGTGCTGGCTGCTGATGCGCAGCGTGGCACGGTCTTCCATTAGGCCCACGTTGTGAATGTCGGGCACTTTGGAGCAGCCCACGCCTTGGTCCACCCAGCGCACCACGTAGCCCAAGATGCCTTGTGCGTTGTTGTCCAGTTCTTGCTGCTTTTCGGCATTGGTCCAGTTGGGAGTGCTGGTGACGGGGATCTGCAACAAGTTGTTGAGAATGCCGTCGCGCGCTTTGTCGTAGTTGGTTTTCCCCAGGTCTTTTTGAATATCAGACACTAGCACTTGGTGGTAATGCAGGGCGTGCAGCGTGGCGCCGGTGGGGCTGGGCACCCAGGCGGTGTTGGCACCGGCCTTGGGGTGGGCAATCTTTTGCTCCATCATGGCGCGCATCAGGTCGGGCATGGCCCACATGCCTTTGCCGATTTGCGCCTTGCCGCGCAGGCCGCTAGACAGGCCCACCAGCACGTTGTTTTTCTCGTACGCGGCAATCCAGGCGCTGGTTTTCATGTCGCCTTTGCGGATCATGGGGCCGGCCTGCATG